>JAMCZD010000358.1 GCA_023473405.1 Candidatus Omnitrophota bacterium | reverse complement strand
CTACGGCTGGATGTCTCCGGCCGAGCTTGACTTTACGGCATACAACAAATGCTCGGCGCCCTTTGATACCTATATGTGGATCGGTGATTTTCCGCCCGATCCTTTTACTCCGGAGTCCAGCGCACCCCACCTTTCCTTCAACCCCACCAATGAACTCCGGGTTGGCAACGTCCGGCTGCAGCCGCAACGGATTGTCGTTCACCCGGGGCCTGATGGCGAGCGCAGTGTTCTCCGATGGACAGCTCCCAAGTCCGGCCCCATCCAAATCACCGCGGTGTTCGAGGGTCGCGACTCGGAAGGCACGACGACTGATGCCTCGATCTACCAGAACGGGCGTCTACTTTACGTGGGTGACGTAGAAGGCTACGGCGAGGCCAGCCGCGTTTCTTTCGGCACGAACGTGACCGTCAATGCCGGCGACACGATCGATTTTGTTGTTGGCTATGGTTCCAACCACACTTACTACCGAGATTCAACCCAGGTGGATGCCACCATCATTGACCTGAAAGGCGCTGCGCCGAATCCGCAATCTCTCAACCGATCTTCCCCTCTGAACTGTTTCACGGGAGTAACGCGTATGAAGATTGCCCTATTGAAATCTACGGTGTGTAAGGCCGCCTTGGAGTTGGCTTGCTGCGGAGGTTGGATGGCAACTATTGTCGCGGCCGGTGGCGTTGCATCTGCCACCGCCTTCGCCCAGCCGGAGCAATGGCTCCAATACCACTTGACCCAGGAATCCGGAACCAACCGGCGGCTGACCCTTGCCAACCAGGCCCCGTCCGGCGTTGCTTTGCCCAAATTGGGTGCTCAACCTTATTTTGCAAAGTGGCTTACGCCGATGGACCCGAAGGGCGGGCGCTGGCTTTGCCTGGACCGCACCCGGCGGAACGGTCCCTGGGATCGCCTGTTTATTGACGCCAACGGCAACGGTCAGCTCAGCGATGAATCCCCCGTCAGGGCCTCCCGCGTTGATGAGTATAGCGGTTATTTCGAGGGGGTGCGCGTGGTGTTCCAAGGCGAGGACGGTCCGATCACCTACCACCTGAACCTTCGATTCTACCGATACCAGCCCAACAGCGCGTTCTTAATGGCGAGTTCGGGCGGCTGGTACGGCGGTTTGGTGGACCTGGGTGGAACCAAGCGGCAAATCCAACTGATCGATGGCAATGTCAACGGCATGTTCAACGATCTGGCATCCCGGCCGTCGGACTGCGATCGCATCCGGATCGAAGGCGACAAGGCGGGGGATCGGCTCCTGGGCCGTTTGCTCGAGATCGACAACCAATTGTTCCGAGTTGAAGTTGCCCGGGACGGGGCGTTCATCAAAGTTCAGAAGGCGGAAGGCGTTGTCCTGGGCCCGGTGCGCGTGCCGGAGTCCATTTCCGAATTTACCGCGGTGGGCGAGAACGGCCATTTTGCGCGTCAACCGGTCAAAGGCGAATTTGCCCTGCCGGTGGGCAGGTATCGGGTCAATCGCTGGCTCATCAATCGCAAGGATAACCAGGGTACGCTCTGGACGCTCGCCGGTAATGACCTCCACATATTGGGCTTCTTCGAGGTGGTGGCAGGCAAGCCGGCAACGCTGGAAATTGGCGAACCGGTGCGCGCCGTTCTCCAGGCCAACGAATCACCCGATGGGGTCAGCTTCAATCTCCGCTTCCAGGGCTCATTCCGGGAGTCGATCGAGATGCTGCGTGCGGGCCAGCGGCCGTCGGGGCCGCGGTTATTGCTCACGAGCGCCGATGGCGTTTATCGATCTTCCCAATCGTTTGCGTATGGCTGAGGCGGGGTATGCGCGCTCTCATGGCGAGAGCCCAAAAACGTGCAGCGACCAGTGACGGCGACGGTGAAGGTGGCTTGCCCCTTCCAGGTGCAGTCGAACCCGGTGACGCTCAAACCTAAAGGTGCAAAATAACCCGCGCGCGGGATTTTTTTAGTTCTCGGAGTATTAATCAGCGCTCTGACCTTGAGCGTCCTGGCAGAAACCAACCCGTCGCCCGCCACCAAGCACCGGCAAGCGCAAGATGAAAACCGTCAGCCGATTTTCAGGGCCAGTAAGGGGTCGGAGATGACTAAGCGCATGTTTTTATCATCTCCTGACCAACTATGCGTCAATAGTCATCTCTGACCCCCTCAACCCTCAAGGGCGGTTGTGCGAGTCAGCCCGCCAGCCGTCCGGCCGTCAGTGCGGAGATCTCCCAAACGCCAACCCAGGCGGCGTCCCCCTCCAATCTGGGTCGCCTTGTGCCCCGCGCCCCACCGTTGAAACGGGCCAACTCCTCTCCCCCGGCCACGGAACCCGCAGCCGCTTCAAACGCAAAGGCCGTTGGCCACCAATCAAGATCCAGTCTAAATTGGATTTTCTTCGTTTTGTTCTGGCCCAATCGGACACAATCATTATAATCTAGTCTCAACGTTTCGCTCCGTTGGAAATCGTCCCA
This sequence comes from Candidatus Omnitrophota bacterium, assembly GCA_023473405.1. GTDB lineage: Bacteria > Verrucomicrobiota > Verrucomicrobiia > Limisphaerales > UBA1319 > JAMCZD01. Next base: position 877 of record JAMCZD010000358.1, on the reverse strand, counting down.
AGGCGGGGCAGCGGGAGAACCTGTCTATGGCCGAACGTTGGTTATCAGTCCAAGAAATTGCCGCTCATTTGGGGGTCAATCGCGACACAATCTACAAATGGATCGAGCGCAAGAAAATGCCGGCCCACAAAGTCGGTCGCCTGTGGAAATTCCTGACCTCAGAGATTGACGCCTGGGTCAAGAAGGGGACCGCCGGTCAGAAGGAGGCCTGAGGAACCGAGCGCCAAAGAATCGCCCCACCTACCCAGATTGAAATCTCATGATCCGCCTCGAAGACATCAAACCCGGCCTTCCGCTCACAGGACTTGACCCTGCCGTAATCGGCAGCGTCGTGGCGGTCGTGCCCATCGCCGAGGGGACGATCCAGATTATTTACAAGACGCCCGACGGCGCGCTCAAAGACCGGCTGTTAAACCGCACCGACGAACCAAATCTCGCACTGGCTACCACCGAACGCCCGTGGTCATTCGACGGCGACCCTGATGCCTTCAAACTCACCGTCGAAGCCAAGCGTATTGACCTCGCGTTCCTGTTCGACCCCATGATGGCCGTTCACACGTCCAACGTGGAGGCGTTGCCCCATCAGATCACCGCCGTTTACGAATCCATGCTGCCCCGCCAGCCATTGCGGTTTGTCCTCGCCGATGACCCTGGCGCAGGCAAGACCATCATGGCCGGACTTTACATCCGCGAGCTCATCATGCGTGCCGATGCCCGGCGCATTGTCATTGTCTCGCCGGGCAGCCTGGTCGAGCAGTGGCGCGATGAAATGTTCGAAAAGTTTGGATTGGAGTTCCGGGTATTCTCACGGGAACTGGAATCCGTCACCCCCAGCGGCAACCCCTTCGAAGACCTCGACCACCTCATCGTCCGGCTC
>JAMCZD010000508.1:7971-16960 GCA_023473405.1 Candidatus Omnitrophota bacterium | reverse complement strand
CGCTCCAAACTGGTAAACGCCCAGACCAAAGAAACCAACTCGCTCGTGGACATTGGCCTGCATTACGTGGCGCTCAACGGCCAGAACCTGCCCTTGGACACCGATGCCAACGGTTTGCCCGATTATTTCGAGGACCGGAACGGGGATGGGACCGCCAACGACACCTTCAACTGGACCGTCGCGCGCACGCACACGGCCTTTCCGGGCGATCTGCAGGAATACGAGCTCTCCTGGAACATCCTGGTCAATGACCCGGCTCAGGATTATGGAAATGAGCAGAATACGCAGTTTGAATCGACCTGCGCCGTGCTCAATGGGACGGTCCTTGTGGGCTATGTCGATTCGAATCAGGGCGTTTACCAGTTTGGAGCGAATTACTACTTGACGTCTTCAATTTCTCGCTTGGTCGCTTACTCGATTTCCCATTCAGGAGGGACCGCATTCGAGGACAAGGGAGTTCCTCCGCTGAGTGCCAACAATTACGGTGACGCAGGCGATCCGGTGCTGGCGGTGGATAAGGCCTGGAACTTGGTATATCTGGCCGGCACCTCCCCACGCAGCACTAACGGCTGGAAAGGAATTCTTTTCTGGAAATCGACCGACAGCGGTGTGACATTCGGCCAACCCACCACGGTGCGCGACGAAATCATCAGGACGGATAAACCATGGATTACGGTGGATAATACGACCGGCACGGGCCAGCACGATGTCTATCTCAATTTTACTTCTTTTGCAAACCCTACACGGCTTTGGCTGGCCACGTCGACGAATGGCGACCTTAATAATTGGACGACGAACCTCCTCAGGGAAGTTGACGGGACAATCGTCAGCGACCTGCAATCGGCCATCGTCGTGGTTGGGCCCGACCACGTTGCCCACGTGGTCTGGTTTGAGCGCACTGGCGCGGGCGTAAACTGGCTCAAGGCAAGGAAGGTTCAGAATCGTGGCGCAACCCTTGGCCCGGTAACCAATGTTTGCCAGCTCGTGACATCAGATGGCAGTAATGGCAACCTTCATCTGAAGCGTGCCAACAGCGCTGACGGCAGCGACACCTTTGATGCGTTTCCGTTCCCGGTCGTAGCGGTCAATCCCGATTCGAATAAGGCGAGCCATCTTTATGTCGTTTATGCGGACACGGGAGAAAACGCTGGGGATAAGGCCGACATTTTCCTGGTCCGTTCCACGAACGGTGGCGACACCTGGACAACGCCAGTTCGAGTCAATAGCGTTTGGACCAATGGGCGTGTCGGGCACGCATACCCGCCGCACCGGAGCGGCCGGGAGTAAATGCCTTCTTCAGCCATGATCGCGTTCAGGGCAACCCCCTTGGCGATGCAATGTCCGTGCCCACGGTGGGTGCTGGTTACATAGTCATCGCGATTGAGATGGGCGCATACCCCGGCTGCCACCACCTCCTGTCCGTTGTATTGGTGCATGCTACCCGGCATCGGGCGAGTCAGAAAGAGTTCGTATAGTTTCTCCTCGAATGGGCGGAGCCATACTTTCATGGCGTGAAGCCTTGCTCGACCAGGTAGCCCAATCGCGCGTCGGCGGCATCAAAGTACTCGGGACAAATGCGCCCGTAATTCGTCGTCCACGGGAATCCCGCCACGTTCGCCTCGGTTCGTAGGGCCGGTTCTTCCGCCGGTGAGGCAAATACCGCTCCGATCCAGAACGGCAATATGACGATTGCCTGGAACATTGATCGTTTGCCGCGGCTAACCAACTCACTTATCAGACTTGTTATTTGCATAATGGCGCTCTCCGAATTACCAGGGTGAAATCGTGGAATAAGACTATCGGCTCGGCACAGTGGTTCCCGTTCATTTTAGGTGGCATTGCACGATAAAATGGGAGCCAAAATTGATCTGATATTATAGGACCCCTTGGTTGGGCATCAATGTTCCATTCCGTCGCGCGCTTACCCAGTTGGCCGCTCTTCCCCCCGGGCGCCCACCGCGACTTGGCCGATCCATTCGCTGAAAGTAAAGGCCCGTGGCCCCCCTCGAATTCGTCTTCTTGAGCGCGGCAAGCGCGCTTCGCGACCGCACCGGATTTGGCGTGGAAGCCTGGATCGTTCGTGGAAAAGTCTCAGGGCCAGTGACAAAGTCCGCGCGAGTGTCGTTTTGGATAAGCCGGCTGGCTGCGGGTAGATATAGGGCCGTCCATGAAACTGGTCTGCCGGCTTGCAAAGAGCCCACTTTTCTGTGTTTAAGTCTGAAAGGGAGATCGCACGGCAAAAACCAGCCCTGCCGCTGGGGCGACAGCGGATGGGTGTTTTTAGTTTGGTCGGGGAAGTTATTCCCGGTGAGGGTTGCCCATAAAGCGACGGATCAAGGCCCGCGGATGACGGCCGACTTGCCGCTCAAAATCCGGCTGGGATAGCTGGGCGCCGGGACGGTGGCGCTGGGCCTCGAACAGGAAGATAGCCAGGGAGCGAAACAGCGAGAGATTGCGCGCCGAGGTGGTTTCGCGCACCGGGCAACGGTCTTCGTCTTGGGTGCGATCCCGGCGATAATGCTGGCCATTTTCAATGCTCCAGTGATCGCGGATTAACTTTTGGAGTCGCTCCGGGGGAGCTTCCTGCGGCCAGAGGCTGGTCAGGGCGAAGACCACCTCGTCGGTTTCTTTGAACACCTGGCCCCGGCGCACATACTGCACGTGGCGGTGGACCCGAATGACCTGGGCCGCCCCGGCCAACCCCAGAGTCGAGGGATCGGTCGGCTGGCACCACAACTGGCGCAGCTCAATGCGTCCGTGCGCTTTGTCCAGCGTGACCGCCTGAGGGGGGGGAATTGCCGGGCAGCAGTTGCTCGGCTTTGGCCTGGGCCAAAGGCTGATTGGCTTTCAGGAAGAGCAAGTAGTCGGCGCCATTGCCCTGGGTGAGTTGACGGCAGTTGGCTTTGGTGGTATGGGCGGCGTCGGCCGTCACGCACACTCCGGCTAAGTCCATCTGGGGCAGGTGGGCCGCCACCGCCCCTTCCTCGTTCGTATCCTGCGGCACGGCAATCTGATCAATCAAGCGCTGGTGAGAAGTCAGGAAGTTGACCAGCGTGAGGGCCTTATCGGCTTTGGGTTTTTGCAGTTCGGGGGGGATTTCACTGAGCTCGGTCTGGGAGGAGGCTTCAAGGGCGGGGGGACGGGCCGGAGCCGGTTGGGCATTTTTGACGACTTTGCCATCCAGGTGGATCACCGTCAGAGTGGCGGGATCCTCTTTTTCCATCCAGTGGACTAACACCGCTTTGAGTTGATCGGCATCGACGTTTTTGAGCAAGCGGCGGAAGGTGCGTTCGCACGGCACGTCATACTGGCGGGGGGCCCCCGGACGCGGGCGGCAGCGCAGATTGTGGCGTTGTCCGTGGTTGAGGCTCCGGGCAAAATCGGCAATCGCGTGGGGCCCCTTGCACCCGGCCGCCATGGCCAGGGCGATGAGGGTTAAGCAACTGGCCAGCTTATGGCGCAGGCCCTGGGGGTGGCGCGGATCGGTCATCTGCTGGCGAAAGGCTTCCCAGAGCGAATTTAAGTGTGCGGTGGCCACCGGGCAAGGCGGCGGCAGGGGGTGAGAGGGATCCGCCCACTCGGGCGGTAACTCCGGGCCCCGCAGTTGCTCCAGCGCCGTGGGCGTCAACGGACAGACCCAGAGTTCTTTGGGGTGTTGGGTGTCGGTATAAAAGTCTTGCCAGTCGCGGGCAAAGCCTTGGGTGGCACCCAGGCGTTGCCACCCGGCGGCCTTATAACAGGTGGCATGAAAGCGTTGGGGATCGACAAAGGTTTCCACCGCCAGCACCGGATGCCCAAAGTGATCCTGCCAGTCTTGGGCCAGGCGAACGCTGGCCAACTTCAAAAGGCGGGAGGCCAAATTGGGCCATTTACCAGGGGCGGCCAAGATCAACAAGCGGCTGTTTTGGGCTAGCAAATGCCGCCGTTCGGCCACTTGGCGCGCGGTCCACTGGAGCCAGCGATCCCGCGGCTTGAGATACCGGGCCGCCGAACTGAACACCAGCAACCCCACCCACTGGCCCTGATACTCGGCCACATAACGCAGGACCTGACCAACCAGGGTGGGATTCTTCAGATAGTGTTCGGTAGCCAGGCACTCGTCGAAACGAGCCCGTTCGGACTCGGTGATGAGCCGAAGGGTAACCTGGTTGAGCAGCTGGGATTCGGGCGGAAGCCCGGCCTTGATACGATCAGCAAGATGAACAGACATGGCAACAGTTCATCAGAGCCGACGGACAAAAGCCAGCGAAATGATTCTCGGCCCTTGTTCCACAGTGTAAGAGCCATCACTTTGTCAACCGCCGTGCCGGGAATCCGCGACGGGCGAAATTAGAGCCGGCGGACGCGGGCCGCCGGGTGATCGGCGGCGATTCATTCGATCGATCGTCAGTTCGGTCTCGCTTGCTCCGGTTGCTTATGGGAGAGCTGTGGCAAGTCATATGGCGCGACGCCGCTTTGGCTCGCCGGCAGCCAAAGGGCCGTCGCCGCTTCGATCTGCCGGCGCACTCCACGTGCAATCACGGGGGATGCGGCAGTGTCGCCGCACCGGGCAAAACGGGGTCTACACCTCGGGCAACACCCACGGTTCGCGGTAGGTGCGTCCGAGCAGCGCCTCGGCTTGGGGATTATCGGGGATCGTCTCGTGCTCGCCGTCCCAAATGATTCGTCCGCCGCACCGGTAAGCAATGTTGCCCAAATGCGAGGGGATGGTGCCCAGATGACCCAGTTCGACATCGGCATTGGGGCGCCGGCGCGAGCGCACGCAATCGAGAAAGTTCCGCTTGTGCTGCAAATCCATTCCCTGGCTGGGGACCTGTTTGGGATGAGCCCGGTCATTTTCCGGGAATAAGGTATAGCCATTGCGATTGATCCAGATGGAAGCGTCGGTTCCGTAGAACTCGATCCCGTGATCAAAGCCGCCCCAGGGTGGATTGCCGTTGCCATGGCGCACCTCGTAAGTCAAAACGTAGTTTGGGCATTCGTAGAGGAGACCCGTGGTGTCAGGGGTTTCGCGCATATCGTTGAGAATGAATCGTCCGCCGATGGTAGTTACGGACTTGACGGTGGGTCCCATGGCCCAGGTTATGACATCGAGCAAGTGGACCCCCCAGGCCGAGATCATACCGCCCGAGTAGTCCCAGAAAAAGTAGAAGTAAAAGTCGTATCGACGCGGATTGAACGGGCGCTTCGGCGCCGGCCCAAGCCACATGTCATAGTCTAATCCCGGCGGCGGGTCCGAGTCGGGCGGGTTGCCTAAATCAGCGCCCATGTTTTTCAGATCCCAACAATTCCAAGCCCGGATCAAGCTGATCTTGCCTAATTGTCCGGACTTGATCATGTCGACCGCCTCGATCCAATGCGGTCCGCTGCGATGTACACGACGCTCTTCCGATCTACGGTTGTATTTCCGCGCGGCCTTAATCATGGCGCGGCCTTCCCTGATGTTATGGCCCAGGGGTTTTTCGACGTAAACATCTTTGCCGGCCTGGCAGGCCAACATGGTTGGTATCGCGTGCCAGTGGTCCGGAGGCGCTACGACAACCGCATCAACGTCCTTCAACTCCAACACGCGCCGAAAATCCTTGAAGGTTTGCACTGCCGGAAAGGCGGCTCGGATTCTGTCCAGCTTATCCTGGGCCACATCCGCCACTGCGACAACCCTGACGTCGTCCATCTCGGAAAACTCCTTCAGATGATACGCCCCGCGCCCGCCTACCCCAATGAATCCAAGACTAATCTTGTCATTAGCACCTGGCTTTCCGAATGAGGGCAGTGCACTCAAAGTGGCTCCTGCAGCCAGGGCGCTACCAGCCGATTTGATAAAGCTCCGACGCGTAATTGGCGATAATTCGTTCATGGTGAATTCTCCTGTTTGCCAGAGATAGCGAATTGGTTTCAAGGACTTCTGGTCGTTTTTCTGGTTGTATATACTGAATTGGCCTTTGGCAATGACGCCGTTTATCCTCGTAGCGCAAGCTGCGGGAAAAGGGCCATTGTGATGGAGACTACAGGAGGCTATAGCAATCGCGCAAGCAGACTTTGATTTGGATTCGGTCAGGACTCCGGCTATGCCCAACGGCGCAGTGGACCATATTGTGCCATGGGCGTATGTCAGCCGGGCTTATGTGGAATATGGAGATGTGAACTTAATTGCACACTAAGGCGATGGCGACCCTAACGGGATTCGAACCCGTGTTACCACCGTGAAAGGGTGGTGTCCTGAACCCCTAGACGATAGGGTCGTCGAAGGGAGCGGCATTATATAGCCGTGCGAATGCGTGTCACGAAGAAAAATCGGGGGGGCGTTTTTCGAGAGGGAAATGGGTCTGGGCTCGGGATCGCTGGTGACGAAAAAAGGGCATTCAGGTCAGCGCGTGTGGGCTCGGATGACAGGGCGCCGGGCCAGACCGGATCGTTGCCACTCGAACGGGAGGATGAGGGCATCGGCGCTCACGTCCGACGATGGATCGTTGGGCGTCGGCCAGGATTCAATCCTGGGAGAGCCGGTCCCACAACTGGTGATAGTGTTCAATACCGACCAATTTATTGAGGGGGCTATAGGGCAGCATGTCTTTGAAGCTGAGGTTGGTGGTGCCATTGGTTTTGATATCGGCCATCAGTCGGTTCAATGCGCCGGCGGTGGCCTGGATGCTCGAGATGGCGAAAATGGCGATGGAATACCCCATTTCCTTGAGTTCTTTGGCCTGAGTTTTGGCTGGGGCGTCCACTTCGACGATGCTGGCCAGCAACCGTCCTTTGACGGCAGCGCGGACGTGGCGGAAGTCATCGGGCAGGGTGACACCGTCCACGAACAGCACATCGACACCGGTTTGGGCATATAGATTTGCCCGGCTAACGGCTTCCTTGATGCCGGCGACCCGGAAGGCGTCGGTGCGACCGATAATCAGCATGTCGCTATCGGCCCGAGCCTCGACGGCGACGCGCAGTTTCGCCATCATGGTGTCAGGGTCGAGCAGCCTGACGCCGCCCATTTGGCCGCATCGTTTGGGGCTGGCTTGGTCTTCGAGGTGGATGGCGGCCACGCCGGCCTGGATATAAGCCCGGGTAGTACGTTCCACGCTGGCTAATCCGCCATAACCGGTATCGGCGTCCGCGATTACGGGGATGCCCACCGCCGAAGTGATCAGGCCGGCCTGGCGGACCATCTCGGCCATGCCGAGCAATTCGAGGTCCGGTCTTGCCAGCATGGAAGCGGTAACCGCCAAGCCGCTCATGTAAACGGCGCCGAAACCGTGGGACTCGGCTATGCGCGCGCTGAGCGCATCGTAACAGCCCGGGGCGATTACGAATTCGTTGGCATCAAGCGCCTGGCGCAAGGCCATTCCCGCGGTGAAATGTTCTGCGTTAGAATTATTTGCGTTCATGTCGATGATTTTTTCTTTTGAGGTGGTGTGATGGAAATTGCAAGGCCGGGTTAATGAACCCGGCCTCAGAATTCGGCGGGCTGTCCGCCTTGGGCGATAACGTTTATGGCATTTCGACAATGGTTCGAACTCAACCGGGAACGGAACCGTTGCACACAGGAGCCACGTAAGGTCCCTTGGGCAGGCACAAGATGCTGGCGTCCTTGCCAAGGTTGGAAAAGGCCTTGGTGAGGGCATCCTCGACGCTTTGTACCGGCACCAGGCCGAATTCCTTGACCAAATCGGTCGGGAGCGACGATTTGATATAAATCTCGCCGGCCTTTTCGAGTCCCGAGTTCAGGATATCGGCCATGAAATGGACATGTTCGCCTTTGCCGATCCGCCGGAACAGTTCCTCGGAACCTATCTTGAGATAGCGTTCGAGTTCGGCGTCTCCGACCCCGTCCTTGCAATCCGCAACCAAGATAACGGACCCGCCTCGCTTCATGAGGAGAAAAGAAAGCTGATATCCCTTGAGGGCCTGGAAGAGCGTGTCATCGGATGGGCTTCCGCCGCCGGAGACGATGACGATCTCGGGATGACGTTCCAACGGCACCGTGTACAATTCGCGCGCAAAATTCACCCCTTCCATCCAGGCCTCGACCAAATCGCCTGCCACGGCCTTGATGACCTCGTATTTCAGGTTGAGGACGACATTGACGATGAAATCGATCTTAGCCAGGTGGGCGGCTTCCATCGCGACGTGTGCTCTTCCGATCTTCGTCGTGCATGATGTTATTTTCGATATTGCCGAAATTGGCCTTCGAAATCCATTCGTGGCGATGGTTGAAATAGATGGTATTTCGCCCGCAAATGGCTGGGAGGACGCTTTTTCTGCCGCCGGAGAACCCGAAGCTGATTATCCCGATTTGTCCGGTGAGGATTTTGATCTTGGCCTGGGCGACTCGTTTATTTATCCAGATGGCATTTCCGCGGGAAGTCATGCCGATATAGACGAGATTGTTTTTGTCGTCCATGTTGTGGTTGACCACGTTGTATCTGGCCACCACTTTGGGTCCCAGGAGGCGCTCGCATTCTTCCTTGGTGCATGGACGGTGAGTGCCGGTGCCCATAATGATCGTGATATCCTGGTCGCGCACACCCGCCCGTTCCAACTCCTCGAGGACCTGCGGCACGATCTTGAAGCCCACTACGGGCCGGGCATGATCGTCAGTAACAATGGCGACAGTATCGCCCGGTTTGGCCAATTGGATCAGCCGTTTGGACCCGATCGGGTTGCTAATTGCGTCACGGATCATTCCGATCTCGTTATCGCCATCGGGCATGGCTCCAGGCATAACCACCGCCAGGATGTTTTTCTTGGGGCAGTTGACGTTGACTTCACCTTTACCGTATCGGAACGGTATTTTAATCGTTGGCATTCGCAAGCCTCCTAATCGCATTCAGTTCCATACACATTTGTTTTCGCCTCTTTTCGGATTTTTCAGGGAACATTTCAAGAATATTCATGTTCGGGGGTGAAGGGGAAAGTGGAGCCAGTGACAAAGCGGCGCGGGCATCCTTAGCGTCGAGTAAGCCGGACGTTCCGTTTGGCGCGAATTGTA
>JAMCZD010000508.1:0-7961 GCA_023473405.1 Candidatus Omnitrophota bacterium | reverse complement strand
CGCACTTGGCAGTGTGTGCTCAATCCCACGGTCTGGGGAGCACGGCTGCAATTTGCACTGGCTAAATCCCCAAGTTGGACAAGGTCGTGCAGATCGTGTTTACGATCTCGACCAGCTCGGGATGGGATTTTTCGAATTCAGTCACCGAAGCCGACAAGCCATCGAGTGAATGCCTGAGGAGCACCGGGTTTCTCGGGGTGCGGATTGCTTCGTGAGTGGAGACGACGGCGAATCCCGCGATGCTTTGGGCCTGGTCTTCGTGGGTCTTGGCCAGCTCGGTAACCTCGGTTTTCAAGGTTGCCAGCAAGCCAAGCAATTCGTCACGGTTGCCGGTGGGGATCGAGGTTGATTGCCGCAATTTGGCTTCAATTTCCTCGAGGGTGCGCTCGATCATAGGTTGTTCCTCCGAGGTTGCATTTAGGAAACTCCGTCAAATCTACTCGCTGCATTCACTGGGGCCATTGTTTGAGAACCGCGACTGTCGTTCTGAATTTCGAATTCATTGACCGGGTTTGAATAACTCGGTCTCGCGCACCAGGGGCAGGACGGAGGCGTCGACAGCCGCCTCGTTTTCGCCGACCGGTTGGCGATAAACGAACCATTGTTCCACCTGTTCCACGGCGCCGCCGGGGGCGAGCCTGGATAGCGGTCCGAGGGTTTCCATTTCGAGCATTTCGTTGTTGGTAAAGACTTCGTTGTTGCAACCGAAGTCGGCGTAGGCGCGGTTTGGGTCAAAGCCAAACCGCTTTAGAAGCAATTCGCCTTTCAACGAATAAGCAGCCCAGCCGGGGGTATTCATCAGCCCGAGCTTTTGTTTCGTCGTTGCCGCGGGGTCCTGCCGCAGTTGAACGTACTTCTTGCCCCAAATCCAGCGCGGATCGCTCATATCAGTATAATGCCATAAGACCATTGGACGCGCTGGCAGTAAATATTCCGGATGTGAACGATACGGTTCCTGCGGGAATATGGCACGGCCGCCGGGCGCCAGGACGCTCAGGCACCAGGGTGCCAGTTCGACTGCCCAAAGGTTTTGGTTAATCAAGCGATGGAGCACCTTCACATGGTTGGCTGCCGGATCAAGGGTGATCTCGATTTCCTTCGCGATGCCGGTACTGGGCTCCTTGGGCTGGGTCAACTTGAGCGTTTGTCCTTCCCAAACGTATTGGAGCGGTCCATTGTCTGGCGCATAGGTTCGGGGCGCGGCCTCGGGCGCGTGCCACAACCGGTGACCGCCATAGGCCCGCCACTGGTTGCCTCCGGTTTTGCCGAGGTCATCGGGGACCTCGTAGAAGAAGTTCTGCCCGCCGATAAAGCCCATACGAATGACTCGAGGTCCTACATCAGTTGTTACAATTAATTCGATCTGTCCGTTGTTGAGTCGGATGCAATTCGACCAACCGCCATATTTGTATTGGGTCTGCATTTCCACTTCACCTAGCACAGAACTACCGGAAAGGGCAAGGGCGATTCCGAGGAAACAAGCCGGGAACAAGCTCCGTCGATGAACGTGACAGGAGGAAAATAGTGCGGCAAGAACAAGCCCGAGTTTATTGCGTATCATGGGTTTCATTTATCAGGCTGGGGGAGACGTGTCCAGAATTCGGTAGGGGGAGACGATGTGCTGGCCTGGTTTTCCACGGTTTGGAATAATGGGAAGCGCGGCAGCGGTTCCCTATCGGGTCAGGTGGAGACGGCGATTTTCACCCTTTGCTTCACCCAAGGCCTTGCCGTATTCTTATCTATGAATGCATCAGCGCGTTAACTACTGATTCTATCCGATGACAACTTTGCGTTCGATAAATCCGACGACTGGTCAACAAATTGCCGTTTACCCCGCGTTATCACTTGCCGAGTCGGGCTACATCATCCAAGCAACGCATCATGCCTTTCTCGAGTGGCGGCGAACGGATTTCAGTGCCCGTTCCAACCTGCTGCGCGGGGCGGCCATGGTTTTGCGACAGAAGCAAACCGAGTATGCCCGTTTGATGGCCAGGGAGATGGGCAAGCCAGTGGCGCAAGGCCGCGCGGAGATCGAGAAATGCGCCTGGGCCTGCGAGTATTACGCCGAGCACGGGCCTCGTTTCCTCGCATCGAAGCCCGTTGCCACGGATGCCTCCCGCAGTTTTGTCACGTTTCAACCCTTGGGCGTCGTGCTGGCGGTGATGCCCTGGAACTTTCCTTTTTGGCAGGTATTCCGCTTCGCCGCTCCCAACCTGATGGCCGGCAATAGCGCCGTCCTAAAGCACGCCTCGAACGTTTCCCAATGCGCGCTGGCTATCGAAAAGGTCTTTCGGCAGGCAGGTTTCCCGGAGTCGTTATTTCGCACCTTGCTGATTGGCGCGGACCAGGTGCCCGCCGTGCTCTCGAATCCACTCGTCAAGGCGGTTACGCTGACGGGCAGCACCCCGGCCGGCAAGGCCATCGCCGCCCAAGCCGGATCGCTCCTGAAGAAATCGGTGCTCGAATTGGGCGGGAGCGATCCCTACGTGGTCCTGGCCGATGCCGATCTCGAAGAAACCGTCAACACCTGCGTCGCCGCCCGCCTCATCAATACGGGTCAAAGCTGCATTGCCGCCAAACGATTTATTGTCGTGAACTCGGTTCGTTCCAATTTCGAAGAGTTGTTCGTGCGGAAAATGCGCGACCGGTCCATGGGCGATCCTTTAGAGGAAGGGATCGACCTTGGTCCATTGGCGCGCCACGACCTGCGTGACGAACTTCATCGGCAGGTCCAGCTCAGCCTCGAAGCCAAAGGGCGTCTCCTGCTTGGCGGAGCGATCCCCGTAGGCCCCGGCGCCTTTTATCCACCGACAGTCCTCACCGATGTCAAAAAAGGTTCCCCTGCTTTTGACGAGGAATTGTTCGGACCCGTTGCCGCCATCGTCCCGGTGAAGGATGAAGCCGAGGCCATCCAGGCCGCAAACGACTCGAACTTCGGCTTGGGGGCCGCGGTCTTCACCCGCGACACCGTTCGAGGAGAGCGGATTGCCGCCGAAGAAATCGAAGCAGGTTGCTGCTTTGTCAATACCTTCGTAAAATCCGATCCCCGCCTTCCCTTCGGCGGCATCAAGGAGTCCGGTTACGGACGCGAGCTGGCGGTCTTCGGTCTCCGCGAGTTCGTCAACATCAAAACGATTTATGTGAAATAACTATGCGCGCCAAGCCGCACGAAGGCGCCGCGGAACGTGCCTGGTATCTAATTCACCTGGCCGCAGCCGGGCATCCGGTGCTGAACGACCCGCTTTACGGCGGGACCGAGCCCCTCCAGAAAGGAGAAAAACCGCGTCTCGCCTTGCGCGCCGTGGCTTTGGCTTACCGCGATCCGTTCCGCCATCGCCTCGTGCAAATTGCGGCTTCGTGGGCCGAATTTGGGCGCGCCTACGGTTTTGATCCGCAAGCACTCGAGCGGCGGCCTCTTTTATTTGCGAAGTGATCGCGCCCTGCTTAACCTTGGTTCGTGAAACTCTCGGTTAAGAGTGATTATGCCGCCCGCGCCGTTCTGAGCCTGGCACGGCATTATCCCAGTGGAATCGCCCGACGCGCGGACGAATTGGCCGCCGAGCAGGGGATTTCCCCCGCCTTCCTGGTCCAAATCCTGATCGAGCTCAAATCCAAAAAAATCGTCCGGAGCCTGCGCGGCAAAGACGGTGGATACCTGCTTGCTCAGCCTCCCGCCGAAATCACCCTGGGCGATATTCTGCGTTGCATACATGGCGAAATCTTTGATACACCCGCCATTGCCGATCCCCAATGCCCGGACGAGTTGCGCGCCGCCTGGCAACGCCTGCGCCGAAGACTCGAAGAAACCGCCGACGCCATCACCTTCCAGCAGCTCCTGGATGAAAGCACCGCGCGGGCGAAGATGTATTATATTTGACAGCCTTAGCTGAGACGCTGGAAACGGTAAACCCCCGTCAAGACCCATGATTTACCAACGCGAAATCAACCTGCAGACATCGGGCCATAATCAGATGCACGATCGCGGTCACCATCATGGGCGAGTAAGAGCGCCAAGATCCTTACTCAATTATTCGTTGATAAATGATTGTCGCCGCCGCCGGTTTATCCTCCATGGTCACTGGCAACCCCTTTTTCATGAGATCGCTTCCGGCAAATTCCCGCGGTTCGGGGCCATCCAGGACCGTTACCCGGTAGCGGGCATCGGCTTCGAGGCCATTGAGTTTGAAACGGGCGGACTCATAAATGCTGTTTTCACGGCGGAAGGCCTGAACGACACCTTCCCCGGCCTCGGGACGATCGAATTGCCAGGCCATCCAGACGTCGTTGGCCTTGGACCAGGACGTCAGAGGGTAGTAATCGCCATAGTAATCAGGATTGATTCGCCGCCAATAACCGAACAACCGGCGCAAGGCGGGATAATCGAGGTTTTTAGCGCGCATATCGCAGGCGCAACTGATGCTGGGGGCGAGATTGCTCCAGAACCCATAAGGGTCCACCGCGGTAAATCCGCTGCCGTAATATCCCGCGCTCCGGGCGGCCACGGTTCCGGTGCCATGGTAAGGGAGCCAGAGGGAGATGCCGTACGTGATGCACTGCGTCCCGATGGGTTCAAAGGCATAATCACTCCGCCACAATGGGACGGCTCGGCGCATGGTCTCGAGATCGTTCCGCCGGCCTCCGGAGGCGCACGAGTCGATTAACATATTGGGATGGCGCCGAAGTAATTCATCCCAATAAGCCAGGTAACCCGTCACATGTTTGATCTCGGTGATTCCCTGGCGGTCCGCGGCGTCATTGGCTCGCCAGTAACCCAAAGGGTCCATGTTGAAGTCCTGGCGATAAAGATCGATCCCATTGTCAACCAGCAACTTATCGATGTGATTTACCAGCCAGGTCCAGGCCTCCCGATTGCCCAGATCGAGCAGTCCCCCGTTCTTTCCTCCCAATATCCATTCCGGATGCTGGTCGGCGAGCCACGAACCGGCGGTAACCCGCTCCGGTTCGAACCAGACGAGAATTTTGATTCCGTTGGCATGGGCATGGTCGCTGATCGGTTTGAAACCGTTGGGGAACCGCTTCGGTTCCACCTCCCACGTGCCGGTATTGCCCCACCCGCCGCGGCTCACGTACCAACCGGCGTCCATCCACCAGTAATCCAATTTGAGGCCCTCCTCGATGTAGCGGTTGATAAACATGATTTGGCTGGCCTCGTCGGCCTTGGTCATTTCCTCGTATACCCGGAAGCTGCTACCCAGCATTTGCGGTGGCGGCAGTTTGCCTCCTGGCTTGGGCATGCCGTGGGCCATCATCCAGCGGCGCCAGAGGTTTTGGCCGCGAATCCAATCTCCTTTCCAGAATAGTGCGACGATCAACGGGCTGCGAACCTCTTCACCCGGCAAGAGCTTGAAATGCGTCAATTCCTGGCCGGCGCGTATTTGAATTCCAGCGGCCTTGTCCCGCGCGAACTCCGCCGCCCATTGACCAGGCCAACCCACCGCCAGGATCACCCCTCGGCCATTCCATTCCAGGTTGAAATAGGACAAGTCCGTGTTCGTTGGGCGCCCGCCGGCGGCGCTGATGCGCTTGGCGGCGCCGGGTTCGAGCGGCGTCTCGAGCGGGGCATAATCGGATCCGTTGGCGGGCGAGCCCACGTTATGATGCAGGAGGAACTCGCCTTTGGCCTCTCGTTCCCATCGCCCATCCAACACCTGTATTTTTTCGAGAATCGCGGTGTCGGCGATTCCGCAATTCTTGAAGTAAAGCGTCCATTCGGCAGCGGGGAAATCGCGATATTTGATGGCCTCACATCGCACCTCCAAACCGGTCTGATCGTCCGAAAAAACCAAGGTCAACCGCGTGCGTTGGCCATCAAGCTCCGTCTCCGAACGCTGGAGCTTCCAACCCGGAAGCAATTCCAAGGACGGGCGTCCTCCGTAAACAAACGAGAACGGCAGATTTGTGGAACCGGCGCCGATGAATCGGGCGTCGAACCACCGGCCTGACTCCGCCATCTCTTCCGAAGTGGGAACGACGGCTTGCGCCAGTTGGACCGTTGCGATTAAAGAGACCAGCGTCTTGATTATAGACTTGGCTTTCATTACTTTCTTTCCTTCCCTAATGATTTGTTCAGGGTCAGCCGGAAAAATTACTTTCGGGCATTAATCTGGAACGACATGCATATCGGAACGAACTTGAACGGGCCAGCGTTAGGTTTATGCCTTTTGTATACCTTGACCGGCGCAATTATATCTACCGGTTTTTGGCCATATCCGTGCTGTTTTTGGCGGCCCGCGAGAAGGGAAGCCTCCCAGGCCCGCGTCCGCATCATCCGTTTGTCTCCTTTGCGGGAAAATCAGAGGCTCGTGAAGGGCGCAAAGGGTTGAGAGGAGGTTTGGATTACGTCCGTCCCAGTCAACGTCCATTAAAGTTTATTGAAAAATTTTGCAAAATGATTACTCTACTTTGTTGTCCATATAAGGGAGTTTTGAGTTTATAACGATATGGCGGGAAGAAAAAAATCAAATAGACCAGCGCCAAGCGGAAGAACGCGGCGGCGGTCTGTTTCTGAAGAAACGATGGAACCGGCTGAGTCAGCGGTATCAGCGCCTGAGGAGGGATTGTCGGCGCCATTGAACGGCGCCGAAGAGGAGGTTTTGGCGCCGGCGGAGAAGGAATTGGTGGTTCCGCCGGATGACAAAGAGCGTGAGACTTACGACAGCGACACCGCAATCAAGGTTTACCTGAGGGAGATCGGGCAGGTCAAACTGCTGACGCCGCAGGAGGAAATCGAACTGGCCGCGCGCATAAAGAAGGGGGACAAAAAGGCCCGCGAACAGATGATCAAAGCGAACCTCCGGTTGGTGGTAAAGATCGCACATGATTATGAGGGGCTTGGTCTGCCGCTGCTCGACCTGATCAGCGAGGGGAACATTGGTTTGATGAAGGCAGTCGAGCGTTTCAATCCCGCCAAGGGCGGCAAGCTCTCGACCTATGGCGCATGGTGGATCAAGCAATCCATCAAACGCGCCCTCGCCAACCAGTCCAAAACCATCCGCCTGCCGGTCCACCTAGTGGATAAAATCTCCAAAATGCGGCGCACCGCCCTCAAAATGCAGGAGATGCTTGGACGCGAGCCGAGCGACGAGGAATTGGGCCAGGAATTGGGCATGAGCGCCGGGCGGGTTGCCCAGTTGCGGACCGCCTCGATTCGACCCGCTTCCCTGGATGCCCCTATTGGCGATGACGACTCGAACAATTTTGCGGAGATCGTCCAGGATGAGAACGCCCCCACTCCTTACCAGCATCTGGAGGATAAGACCGTTACCAAAATGCTGCAGGAAATGGTCAAGACCCTCGATCCGCGCGAGGCCACCATCCTTCGTTACCGATTCGGCCTGGACGGCGGCAACGAAAAGACCCTTGAAGAAGTGGGGCAGAAATTCGGCGTCACCCGCGAGCGCGTCCGCCAAATCCAGAATATCGCCCTTAACAAGCTCCGCAAGATGATCCAAAAGCTCGAAGCGGTCCAGAAGTAGAACGGTAATTGATAATTGAATTCACCGCGACCATGCCATTGCGTGGATTTGGTCATGCCCAAGATAACTTCTTTCAATGCAAAATAACCGATTCTCAATGCTCAATTAGCGTTTTTCTCTGTCGCTGACAAACTTGATCGATTGGAACGAGTTTTGAGTTCCAAGGACCGCAGGACTGTAGGGATGCATTCTGGCGGGGACCCGTTCCACCGGGTCCCATTAATACCAGCCGGGCCGCGACGGACGTTCCACCCAATCATTCAACCCGGGTATGTTCGCGCAGCGCATTCCAGCGGCGTCCCATACTACCTTGGTTCCGACGCCGGCCTTGATCGCCAAATGACCAAGCAAGAGAAACTCGGTGATGGCAGCGGCATATGCAAAGTCCGCGCAAGTCGGTTTGCCCTCGCGACAGCACAGGAGAAAGTGATCGAAGTGTGACCCCTTGATTCGGGGGCAGGCTGG
>JAMCZD010000103.1:950-3328 GCA_023473405.1 Candidatus Omnitrophota bacterium | reverse complement strand
TTTTCAGCAAGAATTTGATTGGTGGCAGGGCTCTGAGCGGTGGGTAATTTCATTGATTTTTGCACCAGTTGTTTGCGCAGTAGAGTGACCAAATCCAAGCAGGAGGGCCGCTTGGCGCCACGGCGCCACTTAGGCAGTGGTTCATATACCTCGGTTCGGGTCGGTCCGTAGCACTTTAGAGCGGCCAAGAGCAACCAACTATACATGGCCACCAACAGCGCCGGCACTTTGCTCACCGACTGTTCGTTCCAGACCTGGGCTTGGCCTACGCCCAGGATGTGTCACCCAGGAGGAAGCCGAAAAGCTCCTTGGCCACAAACTCGACGAGAGGCAGGCCCCGGCTACACCTAGCCGCCGCGCTTTCCTGAAATTGCCGCTTGAGGAGCGCCACCGCATTCTTGAAGAGCAGTCGGATCAAGTCCGCAAACACTACGAGGAGGGGATGATCGATTGAATTATTAGGAACAATGAATATTGCCGAAGATATGCTTCTAATTGTGTTTCTCAATTTTACTGACGCTATTAGTGGAGTCGTTTCAGATTTAGAAAGGTGGTTTTATGCCGCGAAAAACGTATCATGTTACAAAAGATAATGATGGGCAGCGGAAAGGAACGCTCGAAGGTTCTCAGCGGGCGTCCGTTTTCGCTGATACCAAAGCCGAGGCGCTGGATCTCACAGCTGATCTTGCCAGGCAGGCCCCGCTCGGGCAGGTCTTAATCCACAAGGAGAATGGGATCATCCAGAGTGAACGGACTTACGGAAAGGACCCGAGGAGGTTTCCGGGATGAGTTCTTCATGTTCTTTTCGGTCAGTATGAATGTCAAATACTACATCGGTATCGAACCTGGGCCTCAATGAATCCGGTGAATGATACCTTTGCCGCGGGCCGCTGCGGCCGGTCCAATTCCTCCCACTCAATATTTGCCAACCGGTCATCCACCAAGGTCACAGCCGATCCGTTAGGCAAATACGCTGTCAGATCAGAGTGAGGACGCGGAAATAGCGCATACCCCCTCAACCAGCACGCCTAAGCCGACGGCTGTAATCACGGCGTGTTTGCGAGCACGGATCATAAGATCAGATCGCCCGAACGGTAGAACTGAGCGACGCGGGCGGCCCAGCGCGTTCGCATTGGCAACTGACGTGGCCCGCCCCCGCTCACTCCAGTGATTTTGTTGGCTTCCGTCTGATCATCGTTCTCGGATAAATTCCTCCGCCGTCAGCCCGATGTCACGAGCGATTTGTCGCAGGAGAATCGGGGAGATGTCTCGCCCGGGATGATTCGGAACCGTGGTCCCCCGGCCATCGGAGTGGCGATACTGCAGGTGTGACCCACGTTGCCGCACGAGCACAAACCCGAAGGCCTCCAGCCGACGGCAGACCTCACGCGGCTTCAGGACTGGCAGTTTGCCCATAGTCTAGCCCACTTGGATCATCTGTGTGCCGACAAAGTCCGCCTCCAGCGCCGGCTCCCCGTCCTCAAGGAGCATGCCAACAACCTCTTCCAGATTGAGTTTCAACTCGTCAAGCGAAGCCCCTTGCGAGTGTGCTCCCGGGAACCCGGGGACGTAGCCGACGTAGAGCCCGGTGTCTGCACATTTCTCAACCACTGCCGTAAATAACTTCATGGCTGAAGAATACTTGATCCGCGACGCTGCGTCAAAGCCCGCAAGCACGCTACCGGCGCCGAACGATCCAAAGCTGAGTGGCAGCCGCGCGGCGAACCGCGCCGCCGGCCACGCCGACGCCCAAATCTCCTCTCGCCGTCCCTCGCCCGAGGCGGGGCGGCTGTTCGTTCCAGCGCGTGGTTGGCCTCATCGTCGCACCTCCGCAGTGTAAATTGTCTGTCCGTTTCTGCGTCTCGTGAACCAACGAATCCCAAGATTAGCGTCCCATTTCCTGGCAGCCGTGGAGGGCTCGATTCCGCAGAGCAGTTCCAGCCGCCAGGAGGCATTGGTGGGAACCTCGCGGGGCCACTCGACTGCGTAATTAAGGTAGGTTCCTGGCGCCAAATCAGCACCCGACATGTCACTCGCGATCCCGTGCCATGGATTAGCTCCGCCCGTCTCCGGGTAACCTCGAGTGTTGTAGGGCTGCACCTCAAACCGCCGCCAACCCGAGCCGACCCTTTGCTCCACGGCACAAGTGTCAAACCAGACCGAGGCGCGCTTGCCGGCGTTGGTGATAGCAAAGATCGCGCAAAGCCCTTTGAAATTGGCGTTGACCGTCGGGGCTCTCACCGGACGGGCGGCGGCATTGGTCTCGATGGCCACCAGCGCGACGGCCAGCCGCGGCGGTTCAGGGGGGCGGCAGGCGTCCCATAACCAAACGATCAGCAGCGCGAGCAGGACCGCGCTACCCGGTTACTTGCCTTACC
>JAMCZD010000103.1:0-898 GCA_023473405.1 Candidatus Omnitrophota bacterium | reverse complement strand
ACACGGTAAGAGATTTTCGCGAGAGAAATTTCATGCCCAACGTCCCGGATCAGTGACCCCGCGCCAGTGACGCACGAATGCAAACCGCGACGCAATCGCGGGCTTCACTTCATCCGGTTTGTTGAACGGGTCTATGGCTGTGCCTCTTCCTCAACCACTCGTAGAGGACAAAGTAGCAGAGACTCTGGCCCAAAACAGTGATGAGAAATACGACCCCAGAACCAATATCATCAAAGGTGTAGCCTAGCATCTGATAATGGGTCCCAACCCACGACGACTCCATCCAGACGTACAAGGCACCGCACGGGATGTTAAACAATAGGAAAACCCAGTGGGCTAACATACCGGAAGCACAAAGAACTCCCAGTATCCAATCAAGGATGAGGACCGCAACTCCGATGATAGCCAGATGTCGCAACGCTTTCATCATCAGCTTACGTTGCTATGCATATAAAAAAAGCTCCGTCTACGCCAGCCTAAAATCCTTCGCCCAAGACCTCCTGTTGATCTCGGTCAGTGATCGCACCCGCCAGGCTTATTGGAATTGTGTCCGCCAGCTCGCGGACCACTTCGGCAAGGCTCCCGAAAAGGTTAGCCCGGAGGAACTTCGCCAGTATTTCATCTTCCTGAAGTGTGACAAAAAGGTGGCCCGGCAAACGGCGACTCAGGCGATCGGGCAACCCGCCCAGAACCTGGCGCAAGTGCCGCAGGAGCTCATCCCAGGTTTTAAGGATTGGGGCGCTCACGCGGCCAGCCTCCGTAGGGCGTCAGGCTTTAGCGCTTTGAGATAGACCGCCTTGATCGGCACTCTGGGCTTCAGGCCGTCATCATTGCGGGTGCGGCCCGTGGTCAGGCCCACCTGCACCCAACCGGCGACCCGGTAGCAGAGGCCGGTAAA
>JAMCZD010000486.1 GCA_023473405.1 Candidatus Omnitrophota bacterium | reverse complement strand
ACATCACTCCGCTGCGCTTTCACGGGGAATGGAACTACATCATACGCCCAAGGACAGAGGCGAAGTTGTAAACGTTATTTATTTCCACTCCCTTAATGAACAGTGGATTCCCGTTACCATGCCCAACATGGACCTTACGGTAACCGAGGCGCGCGTCGTCGCGTGGCTGAAGCACGAAGGCGACGCGGTCCGGCAGAGCGAACCTTTGCTGGAAGTGGAAACCGACAAGGCGGTGGTAAGCATCGAGACACCCGCCTCGGGCCGCCTGGCGCGTGTCCTGGCGCCGGTCGGGAGTGTGGTCAAGCTTACCGAGTGTGTAGGCGAAATCGATCCAGTCGGCATGTGTGACACGGCCGGCTCGCGATGACTTATAGAAAACATGAAAACATACTTATCCATACTTGGTTGTCTATCCTTGGCGGCATTTTGCTCGGGGATAGAGACATGGGACGCCTGCCGTGATTTCGCCGTTGATTCGAATCCGGCGGGGCCATGGGCATATGGTTGGGAGGATGCCGACGGTCAACACTTCACCGCCTATAATGGCTCCGGGAAATCACCCGAGGGACTGGACTGCTGGTGGTCGGACCACTGGACTACGGTGGGTGGGATCATCGCCAGGACCCATTCCGATCTATACCTGGCCAACGGATTTCGATTTCCCCCCCGGCAACTCGCCATGCATCCGGGACCGCAAGGTCAACGCGCCGCCTTGCGCTGGACAGCACCTTCAACTTGCGCACTTTGGCTTCAGGCGCAATTCGCCGGGTTGCATGCATCAACAACAACCGACGTGCACATCTGCCATAACGGGACGGAACTCTTCGCCGGCAATATTCGCGGGCAAATGGGCGTCAATCATCAAACGTTCCTCAAAGTCCAAAAGAACGACACTATCGATTTTACCGTTGGTTACGGTGGTGACGCCTATACCTGCGACTATACCGGCGCGCAAATCTCCCTGTCCGCCGCCGGGGGAGCAGGAGTGGGTTTTGTCAGCGGCAAAGTTCGATCGACCATCGGGCCGATCACTGACTGCCAAGTCTTAGTTGTGGTTGATGATAAATCCCTCAGAACACAGACCGACAAACAAGGCCATTACCGATTAGCCCTGCCCGCCGGAAGCCGCCGCCTTCAATTCAAAGCCAGCCAGTATGCCCCCCTCGAGGCCGAAGTATCACTCGAGGACGGTGCCGAGCGAGATTGTTCCGTATGCCTGAACCATTCTGTGGACTTTTCCTATGCCTTCGCTTGTCCTCATCGGATGACCGCTCCTGGCCGGGGCGCAAGTGACAAAACACTGCTCGATGTATTCCCGGATCACCTCCGCATATCCTGGACCTATCATAACATGACCGAGGTGCCTCTGGCCGCGCCGCCCATTCAACATGCGGACCATTTTATAGAAGTCTGGCCCAGCCTGGACGGCAAACCGTTCACCGGACATCGTTGGACCCGACCGGACAGTGGCATTCCTATTCTTGAAGATAACTACACCTCCGATGAAGCGTCGGTCGGTTTCGAATACATCGGGGGCCGTGAGACTATGATCGTCCGCGTAACGGCAACGAATAACACGGGACGTCCAAAAGTGATCGTCGTTCGCTGCCTGGACCGCGGCAAAGGAGAGGCGCTGCGCTGGTTCGATCCCGCCGCGCCCGGGGATACCTTGATGGCTCCGGGTAGAACGGACGCGCCGCAAGTGTCCTTGCTGGTCTCCGGGCCGCCCAACCACCTCCGCGACCAAAAAGCAGTGTCATTGCTTTGGAGGCTCGAACCGGGTGAAGCCCGGGTGGGTTGGCTCTTGCGTCCCTATGATCTCGCGGTTGATTCATTGCCCGATTGGCGCCAACGGGATTGGAACATCGACTTCACTGAGGCCGAAACCAAATGGGCAGCGCTGTTGTCGAAGGCAATGGCAATACAGCTTCCGGACAAGGGCGTGCAGCGGGCTTTATACGCCGCCATGGGCGATATTCTGACCATGCAGGAACCCGCCGCCAATGGGATCGTGACGCAAACCACGGGTAGTGAAGTCTACCGATTTTCCAACGCCGGCGATTGCGCCGCCGCGGTGGTTGCTTTGGCCCAAGGTGGTTTCCTGGACCAGGCCATGGAGGCCTTTCAAACCCAATTCTTTGTGGCCCAGCCCGACGGGAATTGGTCCGGCGGTGCCTTTCCTGATTTCGTGGGTTTTTCCGGCTTTAAAGCCTGGGTGGCAATGGAGTTCTACCATCTCAACCACGACAAGGCCTTCCTCGAGAAACTATATCCGTTCATGTTGTCAAGTTCCCGTTGGCATGAAAAACGCCGCAGCCAAAGCCGGAGAGAGGAAAATGGCAAACCCATGCGAGGCTACGGCCTGATCCAGCCCACGATGCAGGATTGCGGCATGATCGACAAGTCCGGCAAAGGCGTCTTTATCCCGCACAATATCTGGACCGTTTACGCGGACAGAATAACCCTTGAAACCGCCCGACGCCTGGGTCGCCATGAAGAGGAAGCCGAGATTAGCGGCATTTACGAAAAGGCATACAAAGACCTCATGGCTTGCATCGAAAGCGGGACAATCGATGAACCCGGATATCGTTGGATTCCCGGTTCGCCCAATGATCCAAGTGGCAGTTTCTGGGGCGTGCTGAACCTGGCCTATCCCTGTGAACTGGTTCCGTTTAACGATTCGCTGATGAACGGGACCATGCGTAAAATGGTCTCGATGATCGGCTCAGGCGGGCTTACCAAGCACACGGGCTATCAGCCCCAAGTATTGTGCGGGATAAAGACAATATGGGCATGACTCAACTGTTCAGGGGTGAATTGGACAGTTTCTCCGAGCTACTCTACGCGGCATTGAACCACGCCACGCCGCTCTACACCCTGAGCGAGGAACGCGGTGAACCGGCGGGATCGACCTCCGCAAGCGGCGATTTGCAGGATATCTGGGCGGAGTCGGCCCTGGCCCGGGCCATCCGTTACTCCCTGGTGATGGAACAGAACGATGCCCTGATGATAGCCCGGGGAATCCCGCGCGAGTGGCTCGTTTCAGGCAAGCCTATTATTGTCAAAAATGCGCCTTCGCATTTTGGCAAGGTCTCATACCGGCTTTGCTATTATGCTGACACCGGGGAAATTGCGGGCAGCGTGGATGTGCCAAAGGAATATCCGCCGGGGGAAGTGCGGCTGTATCTTCGGTTGCCATCGGATTGGTCCGTGCAGGGAGTAAATCCCGGTTGTGACGCAACCCTTGTCCAAGATACACCGCCGGTATCAACCGGTAATCAATGCCCTGTCCTGGTCTGGAAAAAGACGGCGGGCGCATTGAACTTCGGC
>JAMCZD010000179.1:954-3331 GCA_023473405.1 Candidatus Omnitrophota bacterium | reverse complement strand
GGCCTTCGTGATGATCGCAATTGAGGTCGCGGCGGGTCCAGAGTATCCGGCCATTGGCGGTATCGAGACAAGCGGTGCCATAAGTGCCGAAATGGACATACAACCGGCCGGCTTCGATGACGGGGGTTGGCGAGGCATAACTATTTACGCTGGCGACGTGCAGGGGATTCTCGGTATCGAACACCTTAACATCGTGGACCACTTTTCCCGTGTCGCGGTCCACGCGCACGGCGAACATCTGCTTGCCGTCTTCGGTGGCGGTGGTGACCCAGACCTGGTTTCCCCAAACAACGGGCGAAGACCAGCCTAAATCATGAATGGGTGTTTTCCAGACCACGTTTTGGGTTTCGGTCCAGGTCAGTGGCAAACGCTCGGCGTGGGCATGGCCATTGCCTTCGGGCCCGCGAAACTGGGGCCAATTGAGACTGCTGCTGTCGGCGGCGGAAGTTGCAGGCGGTGTGCTCGCCCAAATTCTCTTGATGGTTTCTTCCTGGTTAAAACCGTCGGGCACCGCCGGGCTCGCGGTATTTGCCCAATACCAATGCTTGCCGTTGACAGGCACCGCCAAGGTGCGGCTTCCGGGCATCTCGAGCCAGGCATTGGTATCGTGCTGACGAATCCAATCCCACGCGTAACCGAGCCATTGATTCCGGTATGCCTCGCTTTGGCGCGCGAACCAGCAAATCTCGTCGTAGCCCCAAATCCAATGGGCGCCGATATTCTGGCCTTCGTGGCCACTGGGTTCGAAGTTGTCCAGCTCGACCAGGAACGGCAGGTGATCGCATTTCCACCCGCTGGGCGTGATGCCTCCTTTGCTCCGGCCGAATAAACTGTCGAGGTAACCCATCTTGAGGACGCCTTCCTGTGGGTGCTCGACGACCTCATCGATACGCAGCGGGAAGGAATGAAAATCGAACAGCAACCGCCCGTTCCGCACAATGCCGCCGCTGGGCACGTGGGCGTCGCACAGGACCAGGTGGCGGCGCGCATGGCCGGCGGCATACCGGCGGACCCGTTCCAGCAAGTCGCTCCAATACGCATGGTCCGGGTCACGATTGTCCATGATCTCGACCTGGCCGAAATGAATCCCCTCGACTCCAACGTCGATGTAGCTTGCGGCCAGGTAAAAGAACCACATCCGGGTCTCGAGTTGGCTCATGTCGGGCACCGAAGCGCCTTTGCCCCAATGGTCCCGGCCCCACTGACCTTCGGGATAGAGCATGGCCTCGTATCGGAACTGGCGATTCTCCGGGGTCAAACCGAATTCCTTGAACACCCAATCCGGGACCGTGAGCTGGTTTACCTGGCGGGTCACAATCTCGAAGCAGGCTGCCTGGATAATGATGTCCGGGTCCGCCTGATGGACCTTTTCCGCTATGGGCCGCGCCCGTTCGAGCAACTGCGGCAAACCGGCTTCGCCGCCCCAGCGATAGATCGCCCGTCCCGCAAACTTGGCCCCGGTATTTTTCAGAAACCGGATGTTATCGTCCACATTGCCGATTCCGTGCAGCAATTCAGCAAAGGTCACCGAACGGGCAAGGTAATTCTCGAGCACGGCGCGGGAAATCTCGCCGTCAAACTGGTAGTCCGTTGACGCCGCCGCAAGTTGCAGCCCGAGGAACAACACAAGTGAGATCGGATGATAGATTCGCATGACCCGAGTCTTAGGATTTCACGGTTTTTGGCAATGACTATTTGACGCGAACCATGCATCCTCGCGCCATGCATAAGATCAATGGACCCAAACGTATCCGCGAACTGCTGGCTCGTCCGGGCATTATCCGCAGCCTGGGCGCGCATGATGTTTTTACCGCGCTGATCGTCGAGCAAGCCGGCTTTGAAACGGTCTTCATCGGCGGCTTCGGGACCAGCGCCTCCCTGCTCGGCTTGCCGGACCTGAACTTCCTCACGATGACGGAAATGGCGGACGCAGTCCGGCGAATGGCGGGACGGGTCACGATCCCGGTGATTGCCGATGGGGACACGGGGCATGGCGACCTGCATAATGTCCAGCGCACCATTGAGGCCTTCGAATCGGCCGGAGCGTCCGGCATCCTGCTCGAGGACCAGGTAATGCCCAAACGCTGCGGGCATTTCGCCAATAAACACGTCATTCCCGCCGATGAAATGGTCTTGAAAATCAAGGCTGCCGTCCGCGCCAAAAGCAACCCCGACTTCCTCATCTTCGCCCGGACCGACGCCCGGCAGATGCACGGCCTGGAAGAAGCGATTGACCGGATCAACCGCGCTTGCGACGCCGGCGCCGACATCGCGTTCATCGAAGCCCCCGAATCACTGGCCGAGTTGGAGGAGATACCACGCCGGGTGAAGCATCCCCTCTTCGTGAACATGCTCACCGGGGGCGTCACCCCCATCA
>JAMCZD010000179.1:475-944 GCA_023473405.1 Candidatus Omnitrophota bacterium | reverse complement strand
GGAAGACGGCCGCGGCAAGGCGAGCTGCGCCCACCGCCGAAAATGCCTCATGAGGGCGGGCGTCTGCATTCTCGCAGGCGCCAAGGCGATGAGCTTCGCCGAGGTGAAGAACCTTTTGGGTGTAGACAATTACCTGCGGCTGCGCGACGACCTTTCCGGGGCTGCGGCGCAAACCCCAAATCCTAATTCATAATTCAGGTTCCGGCGCAAGCCGGCTCTGACTTTACTAAGTCAATTGGATTTTCGCGTGCCTTTGCCACATGACGGGTTACATTAGGAGGTGACTTGCGACTTAGTCTAACATGAATGAGACCGATTGTTCCCAATTGAATTGCCACGGCGCTTTTGTGCTCGGCCTGCTTCTGCTTGTTGCCAATTCGGCTCGAACTCCGGCTGCAGAAGAGTTCACCCCCGAACGGCGTCCCGCAGAGCCTTTGGTGTCGCAACGACAAATCGTTCTGGACGAAAT
>JAMCZD010000179.1:0-465 GCA_023473405.1 Candidatus Omnitrophota bacterium | reverse complement strand
AGCGACCCCTGGCCTCGGGGAACCGGCCACGTGATCCTGGCCATACCGGGCAGCCGCCAGGTGGACAAGGCATACCATGAGCCGGGTGGCAGCTTCAGTCCCGCCGCAGGCAGCTTCGGAATTTCATTATGGGTCACCGACTCCAAGGGAACCATCCAGACCACCAGCGACAGTATCCCCATCGACCAAGTGCGCCAACAGTTGACCTGGCCGGACCGCCGCGGCATCCCGGCTATCCGGACGGACACCGATTACTACCGGTCTATTTGGTCGTCATTGGGATTGGGGAGCTGGCAGTTGCAGTTGCATCCCCACACCAATTCCGAGACCCTTCTCGACGTAGTGGTGCGCAGCGTGGGGCCGGCAGGCGACCCGATCAACACCTTGGATTGGAACGGCCAAAGGCTCCTCATCAACCGCCGGTGGGCGTTGACCTGCGAGCCTTTGCCCTCGTCGGTTTTCGTG
>JAMCZD010000480.1 GCA_023473405.1 Candidatus Omnitrophota bacterium | reverse complement strand
TCGAGACGGGGCGGAAGGCTTGGAACTTGCGCACGCTGAACAGGGGTTCGGAGAGCGAATCGTTGGCCATGTAGAAGGGCATGCTGGAGAAATCCGAGTCGCTAATGTTAAAGGGCAACGGAACGGTGACATCCCGAATGTTCCAGGTACGAATGGCGCTGACATCGCCCAACGGTGGGGTGCGCATCGAATCGGCGCCCACCGGGATGAGGTAGACATAAGGCGTGGCGGCCAAACCGTTCGGATCGAGGGTTGGATCGGGAGGCGAAACGCCGCCGGTGCCCGTGAGCCCGGAGGGATTATCCATGCCGACATAGCCCTGCAAATCGACGCCAACGGCAAAAATCTTGGTCGCGAAAGAGCTGGGGCTGAAGTTGTGGTCGCCCGGGGCCAGCGGATTTCCAAAGAGGTTCAAGCCATTGGCGATCACAGTCTTAAAGGTCAAGACGATGCCTGGCACCGGGAGGCCGCTGCCATCGTCGATCTGCATGCAATGGCGTTTTATGTCGCTGTCGTCCAGCAAGTTCGCCACTCGCCCTTGCTCGAGCGCATCCTTCCACTTGGCGTCCCCGGCGCTGCTGGGCAGGATGCGATAATTCTCGGTGCGGATCGAGAGGGTTGTGCCGTAGCCGTCCGGGTTATTAAAGCCGAGCCGGCCCTTAAGCACGTCCCAGTCGGCCTTCATTTCCGCCAGCGCGCTGGAGAGGCCAGGATCGCCGGTGTCGCTGCCGGCGTACTGAGGCTGGCCGTTCACAATCACACCCAGAGCGCACGAGCTGACAATGCGGTTGAGGAAGTCCTGGCCTTGCTGGGTGTTGAGCAAGCCGGTGTCATAATCGTAGGCCTGGGCCGCCAGGTATGCGTATTGCGCCGCGAGGCTGAACAGCGTGTTGTATCGTTCCAGCTTTTCGTTTTGGAAAATAAGGAGGGCGGCATCGCGCGTGCGATAGCCCTGGATGACGGCCGCGGCGTGGTGACGGAAGGTCAGTCGTTGCTGCTGGATACGGTTGCCCTGGGCCACAAGGGCGAGGTAGGCACGCTGGGCGTCATCGAGGCTGCGCAAGGCCTCGTTAATCGTGAAAAGATCGGCTTGCAGATTGAATTCCTGATTGGCGAGGGCCAAGACGGCGTTCTTGGTGTCCTGGGCAAGTTCGGAATTGGCTAAGGACTTCTGGGCGTCCAGGATTTGGTTCTGAAGCGCGGTGACCGCGGCCGAGGTGCCGATGAACGCCGCCAAGTCGGTTGCCAGTGCGATGGCCTTTTCAATCTCGTTCTCGGCATAAAGCGGCACCATAGCAGCCTTTGCCGCGTCTCCGCCGTTCGAGAGGCCGAAGATGAACGTGGTTGGCACATCGGCCTCGAGTATGGACCTGAGGTCGTCCAGGGCGACGACGATGTCACTCACCGTCTTATTCTCAACGTTGTAGGCCGCCTGAATATCGTTGATGTCCTTCTGAAAATTGGAATTCTGGTTGCCAATGGCTACCTGGTTGGTTTCGAAAATCAGTTGTGATTTGGCCGCCATCATGGCCACGTCCAGCGATTGTTTGTCGTAGGTTTCGGAGGCAACGGCCTTGCGGAGCCTGTTTTGGGCGGCGATTACTTCCGAAATGGCCTGCTGAATCCGGCCCGGCGACTGCCGTTTGCTGGACCAATTGGCCGGCTTTTCGAAGAAGCCGTTGGGGCCGATGTTGAACGGGATGGAGTAAATGGCGTTGGTATAATCCGGTGAAGTGCTTGGTTCCAAGCCGAGATCCGAGATTTTCGTGAACATTCGGATCAACCAGTTATTGGGGAGGTTCTGCACGTCCACGTAAAAAGTGTTGTCGATGGCGGGATCGGGAAGAACGTCGTTGTAATCATCGGTGTCCGGGTTATCGACGTATATGTAATGCAGCAGGTCCGGTCCGTCATAATCCTGCGAGTAGGTCTTGCCTGGCCCCATGTCGTCGGGATAAGGCGTGCCATAAAGCTCGATCAACTGATTGTTGAAGGCCACCTCCTGATTGGTGTAGCCGACCTGGAAATCGGTGAGCGAATCCTGCTCCGAACGCATTAGCTGGGTGACGTTCTGCGCGTCGTTGAACGCCACCACCGCGTTGTTCAAAGCCGCCACAGCCCGGTCGTAAATCTGTTCGAAGTGAGTTTTAGGGTTCGAGCCGGTTACCTGCAGGGGGTTGATGTCAAAGGGCGTGCTGTTCCGCGGCAAACCCAGCGGCGTAAAGCCCGCTCCGGCGTCGTCCATATCCCGCTGCAGCTCGGTCTCGGTAGCGGGCAGTTCCGCCAACTCGGGCACCGTCGTTCGGTCCACCTTCTGGATGCCTTCGTGAGAGGGGTTCGGATCGACGGGCGGCAGGATGGCGTTGCCGACCACCCAATTGATGTAGGCGCCCTGCCCGACGCGCGACGCCCAATGGTCCAGCCCCCAATAACGTGTGACCTCGGCCGTGCTGGTGCCATCGAGGTAGGTGTGCTGGGGATTAGCCCGGCTCGCCCCCATATAATCCCAACCGGCAGCCGGGTCGGCTTGGTAATCGTGCCGCCAGGTAAGATCGAAGATTTGCCGGCCGGTCCGCGCCAAGGCCCCGGCGGCGGCGGCAAACTTGCGCTCATCCTCGTAATCGACTGACACCGGCGCCCCCAACACGCTCACCGTTTCAATGCGCGGCACCCAATCGAAGTTCGGGTTCAGCAGCAGGTAATAATAGTTCATCAGCGCGGTTAGATAATGGCCGTAGGCGTCGCCGTGGCCCTGGGGGCAGAGGATGGCCGCGTCGGCCGCATTGACCACGCCATCGTAGTTCTCATCTTTAAGGTTGTAATTGAGCGCATAGATGACCTCGCCCGAGTCAATCCCGCGCGTGTAGTTCCAATAGAGCCGATTATAGACCGGCGTCAGGCGCACCCCGGGCGAGAGAAAATCGTCGCGTCCGTGCAACAACGCCAGGTCCTGGTCCAGCAACGAGGAGACTTCGCCTTTAAAGGTAAACAGGGCCGTGGCGATGCTGCCGTAGGTCTTGTCCGAGGTGCCGAAACCAATAGTCGGGTTCAATGAGTTGGCCCAGGCATCGTTGCCCAGGAACATATAGAGGTCATTGAGATAGCCGGCGGCCAGCAGCAAGGCATCGTTGGCCGGGCCGTAGTTGATGCCGCCGCCTGAGGCGTTGATGCTCAGGGCCTCGCCGCGGTGCAGCACCGTTTCGTAGATTTCAATCAGTCCGTAATTGTTGAGTTCGTCCTGGTTGAGCGCCACGTCGCCTTCCCAACGGTGGCCGGCTTGACTGATGATGCTGGCGGTGGTGTTGACCGGGTTGTTGAACAGGTCCGAGGGTCGCTGGTTAA
>JAMCZD010000257.1 GCA_023473405.1 Candidatus Omnitrophota bacterium | reverse complement strand
TCAAGGCCGTAGCCGAGTGGTTTCCACGCCTGGCCTACCTCGCCCTGGCGCTGATCATTGGCTACGAGATCATCGCCTTTTGGACGGGTTACTTCCAGGAACTGTTGCAACCGGCGGGCTTTTAAACACTTGACCTATACGTCACGTCGTTGCTTAATTATTCATCCACGTTATGGCAGAGAATATCAGGTTGGAAGAGGCCGTCGAGTTTGCCGAGAATCCCGAGCCGCGCTGCCCCTGCGTCCTTCTCCTCGATACCTCCGGCTCGATGAAGGGAGACCCCATCGCGGCGCTCAACCAGGGCTTGGTCGTTTTTAAGGAAAACCTGATGAAAGACCCGCTGGCCTCGAGACGCGTCGAGGTGGCTGTGGTCTCCTTCGACGACGAGGTCAAACTCGTCCAGGACTTCATTACCGCCGATCAATTCGAGGCCCCCGTCTTGTCCGCGCAGGGACAGACATTCATGGGTGGCGCCATCCACAAGGCATTGGACCTTATCCAGGCGCGCAAGAACCAATATCGCGCCAATGGCGTTGCCTATTACCGTCCCTGGGTTTTCATGATCACCGATGGTGAACCGCAAGGGGAGCCGGAGATGGTGATCGAGCAGGCTGCGCAGCGTCTCAAGAACGACGAGGCCAATAAGCGCGTGGCCTTTTTCGCCGTAGGCGTCGAAAATGCCAACTTGTCCAGGCTCAGCCAAATCGCCGTCCGCGCCCCGGTCAAGCTCATTGGATTGAATTTCGCGGAGATGTTCGTCTGGCTTTCAAAGAGCATGGAAGCCGTTGCTCAGTCCCGGACCGACGAGCAGGTCGCCTTGCCACCCCCGGGTTGGGGAGCTGTCTGATGGAAAAGTTGCCCCCTACGCCCGGCTCGGCTCGATGGCGTGTGGTTGCCGCCTCCGTCCGCGGAACCCGGCATGAACGAACCGGACAACCATGCCAGGACGTAGTCCAATGGCGGGCGCTGTCCGATGGGCGGCTAGTAGCAGCCCTGGCCGACGGAGCAGGCTCGGCTCCCCTGGCCGAAGTCGGGGCGGAAATTGCGTGTCGAACCGCTTTTGATGCTGCCATAAAGTGTCTGACTGCCCCCGATTCTTCACCAACCGACGAGGCCTGGCTCCGGTTGATAACCGGCTCGATTCAGTTGGCGCGCGACGCCGTTTTTGATGAGGCGAAATCGAGGAATCGGCCAGCGCGTGAATTGGCCACCACCCTCACCCTCTTGCTCGCTGCTCATGACCGCATTGCCTTTGGCCAAATTGGCGACGCCACGGTGCTGGCGGTGGACTCTGCCGGCCATTATTCGGCCCTCACCCCTCCCGGCGCGAGCGAATACCTCAACGAGACAACCTTCATCGTCTCCGACGGGGCCCTCGAAAAGGCGCAAGTGGAAATTCGACGCCAAACCGTAAAACAGATCGCCGCCCTTTCTGATGGACTCCAAATGCTGGCCCTGAAAATGCCGGCAGGCACGCCGCATGTGCCGTTCTTCGCCCCTCTGTTCCAGTTCGTCGAGTCGGCCAACGACCCCGCCGCCGCCCAATCGGCCTTGAAGGCCTTTTTGCACTTGCCATCCCTCGCCCAACGAACGGACGACGATCTGACTCTGTTGCTCGCCAGCGACCTCTCCCGAAACGAGTCATGAACGCTCCTGTCTGGACTTGGTAGGGCAGAGCTGGTGCGCCGGCGGAGCGAATCGGCGACGGCACTTTGGAAGAGCGGAGAGTGGAGCGTGAAACGTGAAACGCGATGCACGCCTGTGGGAATGTGAGGAGCGTAAGAGCGTGTAATATGGAGTGCGCGGGCGCTTTTCTTTCCAGAGTCCCTACCCGAACCTGGCGACTCTTCGCCTCAGCCGAAGAGACTATGCTATTTACAAAACTTGGTTTGCGTGCAAAAGGTCTTTGACTTTCAAGATACCAGCAACTCCCGATCGGAACCTATGCGCGTTCAACGAAAATCCAACGGCCAGTTGCTGAGCCTGGGAGACCACTGCCTCCTGGGCTCCGGCGGGGAAGCGCGAATTTATGTTGTGCCGCAAGTGAGCTCGCTGGCCGCCAAGATTTGGCACAAACCTACACTCGAACGCGCCCGCAAACTCCGAGCCATGCTGGCCAATCCGCCGTCCGATCCCATGATTCACCATGGTCATATCTCGATCGCATGGCCGACGGACCTGCTGCAAACGCCCGACCAGTTACACATCATTGTGGGCTTCCTAATGGCTCGGGTGACGGGCATGAACCCAATCATCGACTTCTTCAATCCCAAAACCCGTCGTCGCAAGTGCCCTCTCTTCAATTACTTCTATCTGCACCGGACCGCTCGCAACCTGGCTATCGCCGTCCGCGCCCTGCACGAACGCGGCTACGTCATAGGCGACCTCAACGAGTCGAATATACTGGTGTCGGATACCGCCCTGGTCACGCTGGTCGATACCGATTCGTTTCAGGTCTGGGACGCCGAAAACGGCCAGGCCTACCGGTGCCGGGTTGGGAAACCAGAGTTTACGCCGCCGGAACTCCAGGGAAGACCCTTCGCGCAATTCGATCGCGAACCGGCCCACGACTTGTTTGGCCTGTCCGTCATTTTGTTCCAGTTGCTCATGGAAGGCACCCATCCCTACGCCGGCGCGTTCAATGGCAAAGGTGATCCTCCACCTTATGAAGCCCGAATACGGGTCGGCCATTTCCCACATGCCAAAGACCCCCGCGTGCCTTACGTCCCAAAACCGACTGCGCCGTCTTTCGATATGCTTCATCCTTCCCTGCAGCACCTTTTCATTCGCTGTTTCCAGGATGGTTACCGGGACCCGGGCCTGCGCCCCGTTACCTTGAGCTGGCAATGCGCGCTGGAAGAAGCCGAAAACGCCCTGGTTACCTGTTGGATCAATCCTCAACACATCTATAGCGGGCACCTCGATGCGTGCCCATGGTGCGCTCGAACGAAATCGCTCGGCGGGCGCGATCCGTTCCCCACGCCTGAAGCAGTCAAAGTCGGCCAACATCTGCGCGAGGTCCGCCGGCCCGCTACTTCGCCGCAACCCCAACGGCCCGGCTATGGCAGCGCCGGTTATCCACCCATTCCCAAACCCATCCCAAGTTCGAAGTCCTCAACCAGCTCAACCGGAATATTTCGCCCTCGACCCTACTTCGGCTCAGCCCGGCGCAATGATTGGGCTTGGACGGGACTGGTGGTGGGCTTGGTTGCCTTATCGAGCGGAATCCTGCTGCCGCGGTCCTGGGCGGCATTGAGCCTTGTGCTGGGCCTGTTGGCGCTCTTGCTCGGCAGCGTGGCTGAAATCCAATCCCGCAGTTGGTCCTCCGACGGCCAAGGTTCATGCATCG
>JAMCZD010000146.1 GCA_023473405.1 Candidatus Omnitrophota bacterium | reverse complement strand
CTGCTGTATCCCGGGTTTCCAAATCGGCAGGGCGGCCCCGCCGTTCATCATTCAAGCTTGAAATGCCGTTCTACAAGCTTACCCTGTCTTTATGGCATGGGTCACTGTTTACCTAACCTTCAGCCCGGCGGATGCCGACTTGGTGCGTTCGCGTCTCGAAGCTGGGGAGTTTGAAGTCAATGTGGCTGGTGAATTGGCCGCGTTGAGCATGGACGGTTATTCTCTGGCTACCGGCGGAATTCGCGTTCAGGTGCCGGATGACAAGGCGGAAGAGGCGCGCGCGCTGTTGGCAAGTCGGGAACCTTCGGCGACATGAAAGCCCGCTGGTTGTCCCTGTTGCGTTCGCTCAAAGAGCAATTGCCGGGCGGTGATCTGCGACTCGATTCAGCCACATGCGAGGCGCATGCTGGCGATAAGTGGATGGCGGCCCATTTGCCCGATGCCGTTGCATTGCCCCGCCGCACCGTGTCGGTGGCGGCAGTCCTGCGCTTTGCCAATCAACATGGGATTCCCGTAACTCCGCGCGGGGCGGGCTGCGGTTATGCGGGGGCGTGTGTGCCCGTCCAAGGCGGCATCGTCCTCTCCCTCGAGCGAATGAACCGCATCAAGGAGATTCATTCGGGTGATTTCGCAGTGGTGACGCAGCCGGGTGTCATTACCCGTGACTTGCAAGATGCGGTGGCAAAAAAAGGTTTGTTTTATCCGCCGGACCCGGCGAGCCGGGAGGAATGCTTCATCGGCGGCAACATTGCCACCAACGCCGGCGGACCGCGCTGCTTGAAATACGGCGTGACCCGCGATTACGTTCTAGGGCTCGAAGTTGTTTTGGCCGATGGTTCGGTGGTCCGGCTCGGCAGCCGGACGCACAAAAATAAAACCGGGTTCGATCTCGCCCGGTTTTTCGTCGGGTCCGAAGGCATGTTGGGCGTGATCACCGAAGCCACCTTGAAGCTGCTGCCCCTCCCGCCTTTTCGCGCCTGCCTGTCTGTCGGTTTCCCTTCGATGGCGGCCGGGGCGCAGGCTATCCGGGCCGTGTTCGCCGGTGGATTCCTGCCCTGCGCCATGGAAATCGCCGACGCCTTCACCTTGAGAGCGGCGCAAAAGCGGACGGGCAGCAACCTGCTTGCCGGATGCCAGGCTCACCTGATTATTGAAATGGACGGCCAGGAACGGTCGGTCCGGGGTGAATTAAGCGCTGTTGAGAGAATTATCCGCCAATCGAGTCCGCGATTCGTCCGCCGGGCTTTTGGAGCTGAATCATGCGAAGGCATTTGGCAGTTGCGTCGCGAGTTCTCTTACGCCTTGCGCGACACCGGGTTGAAAAAGCTCAACGAGGATATCGCGGTGCCGCGGAGCCGACTCGAGGACCTATTCGCACTATCCGAACGCCTGCAACGGCGCTATCGATTGCCCATCGCCTGTTTCGGCCACGCCGGTGACGGCAACATTCATGTCAACGTCATGGTGGACGAGACCCAGCCCGGAATCGAGGTGCGTTCACGGGCGGTGCTGGACGCGCTCTTCGGTCAAGTGCTGGCCTGGGGCGGCGTTATAACCGGTGAGCACGGCATAGGATTGTCCCGCAAGCCATGGTGGGACTGGGCGACTTCGCCCGAAGTCCGCTCGCTGCACCAAACCATCAAGAAGGCCTTGGATCCGCGCGGCATTTTGAACCCGGGCAAATTCATTTGATGATATGAAAGCTGCCTTTATCAATCAGACTGGACCGCCTGAAAATATTGTTTACGGCGAATTCCCAAAGCCGGCGCCTTCGGACACCCAAGTCCTGGTACGGGTCAAAGCGGTGTCGGTAAATCCCATCGACACCTACCTGCGCGGCGGCAAGGTAACGATGAAATTGCCCATGCCGTATATCGTCGGGTGCGACCTGACGGGGATTGTGGAAGCGGTGGGGCGGATGGTCCGGCGATTCAAGCCCGGAGACCGCGTCTGGGGGAGCAACCAGGGATTGCTGGGGCGCCAGGGGACCTTTGCCGAGTGGGCGGTGGTGGATGAATCCTGGCTGTATCCCACGCCGGCGAATGCAAGCGATGAAGCCGTGGCGGCAATGGCACTCGTTGGTATCACCGCGCATCTCGGCCTGGTACGGGTGGCCAAATTGCTGCCCACCGACACGCTGTTTATCAATGGCGGTTCGGGCGGAGTGGGATCCGCCGTGATCCAGATTGCCAAGGCGATAGGCGCCCGCGTCATTGCCGCCGCCGGCAGCGATGCCAAAGTCGAAAAATGCCGCCAATTTGGCGCGGACCTCGCCTTCAATTACCGGAGTGTGGACATCGGCACCGAGTTGCGCAGGTCGGCTCCGGACGGCATTTCCGTGTGGTGGGAGACCGCGCGCGAGCCGGACTTTGATCGAGTCGTGGCCGCTTTGGCCCCGCGCGGACGGATGATCCTCATGGCCGGACGGGAGGCGCGTCCACCTTTTCCTGTCGGCCCCTTTTACGTCAAGGGGTGCTCCTTGCACGGTTTCGCCATGTTCGGCTACAGCGCGCAGGAGCAGCAGCCCAGCGCGGAGGACATCAATGGGTGGTTCGCCGCAGGCAAACTCCATGCCGTGATTGATCGCGTTTTGCCATTGTCGGAAGCGGCAGCCGCCCATCGGTTGCAGGAGGAAAACACCCTCGCCCATGCCGGCACCCTGTCCGGCAAGATCGTGTTAAGGCCCTGATTTGTTGCTGCCGGGTCCAGGCGGAGACTCTTCCTCATCCGGGATAGCGAGCAATTCCCCGGGGGTCCAAGGCCCGATGTTCGGACGGTTCTTGGTCTTTTCCCGAATGCCGGCGACCTGGTCCGGGGCCACTGGACTGGCGTTGTTACCCCACTCCTTTTGACCCCGAACATAAGTCAATGCGGCTGCGATTTGCTCGTCGGAGAAGACGTCCCGCCAGGGCACCATCTGATTGTTGAAATCGAGTCCTTTGACCTGGATGGGACCCGTCAGGCCATCGAGCACGATGCGGATGACACGGGCCGGTCCGGCGGCTCGAACCCATTCCGAACCCGCCAGGGGCGGGTATTGGCCCGGCAGTCCAAGGCCGTTGAGTTGGTGGCATTTGCTGCAGGTATCGGCAAAGATGCGTTTGCCTTCGGCGTAAAGGTCCACCGGGGGGGCGGGACCGGCCTGAACGGGGGAGGTTCCGAACGAGTTTTCATCATAGACCAGGGGCTTGTAGCCGCCGCTGTATCGCTGCAAATAAAAGCCGCCCCAAAACAGCAGCGCCCCCATGAAGGCAACCAGCCAGACCGAGAGCGGTTCGCGGCCTTCCTTGGGTTCGGCATGCTCGCGGAGGATGGCCGCGTGCAGGCTTGAAACGTTGGTGTGCTCGTCCTGGTCCTTCAGGTGATTGATGTCGCTGGAGTTTTCTGTGGACGGGTTCATCGATATGTCGCTCGAGCCATGCGCTAATGAACCGTGATGTTCCTCGCTTTCATTCGGTTTCCGGCAATGGCGTTACCGCCCTCAGGCTGAGAAGATAATCCACCAGCAATTGGGCTTCCGGCTTGGGCACGACTTCGTAGCCAGGGGGCGGTGCGAAAGGGGGCTTCAAGTCCAACGCGTCGGGTGAACGCATGCGCCGAATCTTTCGGGTTTCAAACAGGAACCGGAACGGCGGCATGATGGACCCGGGCGAGGTGATTTGGGGATTGTACAGATGAAGCATGTGCCACGAGGCGCTGGGTTGGCGCAGGCTGATGTTGGTCAGGTCGGGGCCGGTGCGCATCGTTCCGAGCATCACCGGTTTATCGCGCAAATAATCACGCCCCACGCTCCGGCGCTGGCCCCAGTTGCGCAGGAAATCGCCGCCGAATCCTTTCGGGCGGACCTGCTGGCTGTGACAGTAAATGCAACCGTTGGCGCGGTATACCTCCCGTCCGTGCTCAGCCAAGCCGGAGCGCATCGGCGGATAAAACTCGCCTGTCTTCTCCAGTTTGACCGCCTCCAATCCGCCCGATTTCCATAGCTGCAACTGGGGAATGAGGACCAGGCCGCACCACGAGCTGGCCAGGGTCAGGAATACGCCGAGGAAGAGCAGGGGGCCGTAGTTCATGATGCAACTGCCATGGTTAAGGTTTGATCGGGCCGCTTTCCGGTTGGGTTGCGGCGATGATCATCGGGGTTGCTTGCCGGTACGGTCTCCACAACCGCGCCAGTATCCAAACGAAGTTTATAAGAAAAGCGGTGTGCCCGATTGCCAAAAGAAACGCCGCACCGGTTCGGATTCGAAGATAAGGCAACGTGCCCTTGACCACATCGAGAAACGGAATGTCCGGATTATCCATAGCCAAACCTTCGAATACACCGCCAACGCTCAGCGCAGTTATATAGAGGAACATGCCCAGTGCCGCTGCCCAGAAGTGGAGTGAGATCAACCCCGCCGACGGCCATTCGCGTCGAGTGAGCCTGGGCACGATGTAATAGACGGACCCAAACACGACCATCGTGAAGAAGGCATACATGCCCACATGAGCGTGGCCGATGGTGTTGTGGGTGAAATGGGTGACTTCACTGACGGACCGCAGGGCCATGAGGACACCGGTCAGGCTCGCGACCGTGTAGCTCATCCCGCCAAATACCATGAAGCGCAGGGTGGGACTATACTTCATTTTGCGGAAATGCCCCGCCATGGTGAGGTGGTGGTTAATGGCGACGGTTACCACCGGGATGGTCATCATCACGCTGGCCACAATGCTTACCGTGATCAGCCAGGCCGGCATCGGGCCGCCTACCAGGTGATGCATCCCGTTCCAGTTGTAGAACAAAGCCAGAGACCAAAAACCCAGCATCGACAGGTAGTAACTGTGGATCGGGCGCCCGATCACTTTGGGGATGAAATAGTATATTGCCGCCAGCCCGATAGGCGTGAACCATAGCCCAAGAACGTTGTGCGCAAACCACCAGTTCACCGCCGCCTGCACCGTCCCCCGCACCGGCGCGAGCACCAGCATGATGTTGGCTGCCGAATAAAGCCACGGGAACCAAAACAACGCCGCAAAGAGATACCATTGCGATACATAGAGATGCGGCTGCCGCCGAAATCGAAAGGTGATGATCCCCCATACCCCAATCAGCGCATACGAGAAGAACAGGATAGGTGAGGCATAAGACGGGATTTCCAACCACTCGATTCCCGTGCTGTCTCCGGCCAGAATGCCTGCCACCCCTATCAACACCCCCAGGTTCCAAAACACCGCCGCCAGCATAATGATCCATTGGTAAAGCAAGGGAACGCGGCACAGACGGCACATCAGCCACAGGCTGATGCCTATGGCTGATTCCGAGGCGAAGCCATAAACCATGGCATTCAGATGGGCGGGTCTGACTCGCCCGAAGGTCAGCCATGCCCAGTCCGCCAGAAAACCCGGGTTGTGCATTTTCCAAGAGGCCAGAATGGCGAGGACCGTTCCGATCAAGAGCCAGGTAAGGCCGCTCACGAATAACAGTAAAACCGGCAACCGGCAGGAGGCATCGATCTCGGCGAACAACACGCGGCGCTGCTCCAACTCGCCCGAGTCGGATGGCGACAACGCCTGCAACATCGAAGGGGAATTGGGCGTGCTCATAATCAAGGATCGCGTGGTGCTCGTCGGTTTGCGTCGGGTATTTCCATGCCCGGAAAATGGTCGGTTACCAGGCCGACTGGTTCTTCCTCGTCAAAGATCGATAGGGCGGCCTTTTGCAGGTTATGAAACTCGCCACGGCGGACCGCCCAGCGCAAGGCCAGCAGCGCCGTGCCCGGGAGCAGAACCAGGCTTCCGATGAATATCAACCAAAGGATAATCATTTGTTCGATGGCTCCGGTTTGGGCGGGGGGACGGCAAGCAGTTTTTCGAGGTTGACCAACAGATTCGATCGAGCCACCGGTTGATCCTGCGATTCCAGCACGGTCAGTTTCATGGCGCGCTCGATGGGCAGGCGCACAATGCCCTTGCCCTGATCGACCCACCCGTAATGCTCGAGCAGTTCCTTGTTTGCGGCCTGCAAGTCGGCCAGGTTCTTGCGCCTCTCGGACGCGCGCACCTCATCCACCCCGGGCGGTCGCGTGTAATAATACATGAGCGCAATCAGGCCGATCATGATCAGGAACGTGCCGATGAAGCCCGCGAGATAGACCGCCACCGTTGTTTTTGGCTGGGAGTTGGAGTTCATGGGTGGCCTCCG
The DNA here is from genome assembly GCA_023473405.1 of Candidatus Omnitrophota bacterium. Taxonomy (GTDB): domain Bacteria; phylum Verrucomicrobiota; class Verrucomicrobiia; order Limisphaerales; family UBA1319; genus JAMCZD01. Next base: position 10,854 of record JAMCZD010000146.1, on the reverse strand, counting down.
TTCAAGCCGGCCGATTGGACCGGCGGAAAGATTTCGTGGTGCGTGAGCGCCTCTTTCAGGCGCGGGTCCTTGACCGGGTAAGGGGCATGCCTCGAGAAGTAAACCAGAAAAACCCAGGTCAACACGCTCCCGAGGAATACCAGGCATGCCAGGTCTGTCCAATGCAGCACATACGTGTCCGGATCAAGATTGGGCATGATGTTGAAGGCCAGGTCCGCGAAGTTCATCACCCACGCCCAGACGCCGAGTGCAACCATCCACCACGCCACCAACTTCAGGTCAATCCGCAGCAGGGCCAGGAACGGGACCAGGAAATGGCCGAACACAATGATCAGCCCGATGTTCCACCAGCCGCCTTTCTCGCGGAGCACATACCAAAAGGTTTCCTCGGGCACGTTGGCGTTCCAGATCACGAAATACTGGGCGAAATGGATATAAGCATAGAAAACCGTGAACGCCAGCAGTAGTGAACCGAGATAGTAGTAAATCGTGGGAGTCAATACCGGGCGCAAATGACCGGTTCGTTGCAGGACCACCGCCAGCACATACGCCGTCGCCGTCATCGTCCACGCGCTGCTGGCGAAAAAGTAAACCCCGTACATCGTCGAATACCAATCCGGCGACAGCGACTTCATCCAGTCGATGGCGGCGATCGTCGTGGTGACCGCGTAAAGGAAGATGCCGGCGGCGGCGAACTTGCGCATTTTGTGGGTGCACCCGGCAGCCCCGGTGTTGTCTTGTTGGATCGACCAATAACGCAATTTAAAAGCGAGCCAGGACCAAACACCGAAACAGAGCAGCACGCGAAGATAGAAGAACGGGCGGTTAAGGTAGAGGCTCTTGGCGGCAAGCGAGTAGTCGGTATTGGCAGGATTCATCCACGGATATATCCGGGGCGCCAGCAGGGCAATCGGCAAGAACAACAGAAACATTACCGGTAGCAAAAAGGCTATATGTTCCTCGAACCGGCGGATCGGCGCCGACCAACTCGCGTCAAACAGATGATGCAACATCACCAAAAACATCGACCCCAGGCACAGGCTCAGGTAAAACATGAACGCCAGGAGATAAGAAAAACCGAACTGCCGGGCGTCGAGCACCAGTCCCGCTCCGGCGCAGGCTCCGCTTAAACCAATGATCCCCCAAAGCCAGCGGGCGCTCGAGTTAGTTGTCGGTGCTGCAAAGCTCATAGCCAAAGCGAGTTCATTTCAGTTGTGATCGGTCCTCTTCCGGCACGTCATTGGTGGTTGCCAGCCAGCTCCGCTGCAAAGCGCGGATATAGGCGATAATGGCCCAGCGGTCCGGACGAGGCACCTGCGAGGCATAGGATGGCATCTGATTCTTACCGAACGTGATCGTGTTGAAAATCTCGCCCGAGGCCATTCGCACCAGGCGCGGGTCGTGATAGTTGGCGGCTGGGATCATGCCGTATTTGGAAATGATCCCCTTGCCATCTCCTACCGGGCTATGGCACGGCAGGCAGTAAATCTGGAACCGTTCCTGTCCACGCACCATCAACTCCGCCGTAACCAGGACCGGTATGAGGTCGATAAAATTGGTGCTGCCGGTCAACCTGCCGGTATTGGCCGGGGTGTCTTCATATGCTTCGTCCGAGGCAATGGTCCCAGCCGGCGGCAGACGCGATCCCAGCCCGTCTGGAAATATCGGACTGGCCCTTTGCGGACGCAGTTTCAACTGGCGCGCCATGTCCGGCAGTATCTCCCGGGGCGGCTTTCGGGAGGTCCGCCCGCGGAAGCCGGCCAGGCTCAGCACCAGGACAACCACCAATAACAGGCCAATCAAAAAATTGCGCATGTGATTACTCCTCGACCTGTTCAATGTGCCGGCTGCCGGCTGATTCCAGCAGCCGTCGCGCCTCGGCTTCCGAATACTTCGGATCGCCGGCCTCGATCACGATAAAAAAGCCGTCATGCGTGACCCGCTTGAAGCGCGGATTCTTAAGCAACGGATGGTATAGCCGGGGCAGTTGGTTCGTATACAACATGCCAAATAACGCGCCAAATGCACCCAACAGAATGGTCAGCTCGAACGAGGGCGGAAAGGAGAAAAAAGGGCTGAACATCGGTTTTCCACCGACCGGGATGGCGTAGTCATGCGCGTTCATATACCAGATCATCAGCATGCCGCTCCAGTATCCCAAGACCCCGCCAATAAACGAAAACCACCCTACTCGAGATCCCTTCAGTCCCATCGCGTGATTCATTCCGTGCACTGGGAACGGCGTGAAAACGTCCCAGTGCAGGTAACCGGCGTCGCGAATCATTGCCGCCGCGCGCAGGATTTCCGCCGGCGTCTCGAACTCGGCCATCAATCCGTATGCGTTCTTGGCTTCGCTCATGAATGGTCTCCTTTGCCGGCGCCTCCCAAGGCATGATGCGGGTCGGCGTGAGCGGTGACTCCCTTCACCTCGGAGATGGCGATCAGCGGGAGAAAGCGGATGAACAACAGAAAGAGAGTGAAGAACAGGCCGAACGTCCCCACATAGGTCAAAACATCCACCCACGTGGGAATGTAATACCCCCAGCTCGATGGCAGGAAGTCCCGATGCAGCGAGACCGGGATGATGAAAAATCGTTCCATCCACATCCCGACGTTGACCAAGATGGAAATGATGAAAACCAGCGTCAAGTGCGAGCGGACTTTCTTGAACCAGAACAGTTGCGGCACGAACACGTTGCACGCGTAACCCGTCCAGGCAGCCCACCAATAGGGACCCAGGGCTCGATTCAGAAAGGCAAACCGTTCGTAGGCGTTGCCGCTATAATAGGCAATGAAAAACTCCATCGCATATGAATACGCCACCATCGAACCCGTTGCCAGTATCACTTTGCACATCAAATCGATGTGCCGCATCGTAATCACTTCCTCGAGGTGGAGGAATCGTCGCAGCGGGATCAGTAGCGTCAGCACCATGCCGAACCCTGAGAAAATGGCGCCAGCCACAAAATAGGGCGGGAAAATGGTGGTATGCCATCCGGGCAATTGAGATACGGAGAAGTCCAGCGATACGGTGCTGTGCACGGAGAGGACCAGCGGGGTGGAAAGCCCCGCCAGGATCAGGTAGGCCCGTTCGTAGTTGTTCCAGTGCCGGTTTGATCCTGTCCAACCCAGGGCGAACAGGCCATAGAAAAACTTGCGCAGCGTCGTGGTGGATCGGTCCCGCATGACGGCCAGGTCCGGTATCAGGCCCACATACCAGAACAGCACCGACACCGTGAAGTAGGTGGACACGGCAAACACGTCCCACATGAGTGGTGATCGAAACTGCGGCCAGATGCCGTTGGCGTTGGGGATCGGGAACAACCAATAAAAGAACCAGGCCCGCCCGAGGTGGATGAGCGGGAATGTCCCCGCGCACATGACGGCGAAAACGGTCATGGCCTCGGCAGCCCGATTGATCGAGGTGCGCCATCGTTGCCGGAGCAGATAGAGTATCGCCGAGATCAGCGTGCCGGCATGGCCGATCCCGATCCACCAGACGAAGTTCACGATGGCCCAACCCCACATCACCGGTCGCATGACCCCCCACACGCCAACCCCAGTTGAGATCAGGTAGGCGATCATGCCAAAACCCATCGACATCGTTAGAAAACTAATGCAAAAGGCAATCCACCACCACAACGGCGCCTTTCCCTCGGCAACCCCTGCGATCTTGTCCGATAACCAGGCCGGGGTCCGCGCATTGAGGACCAGGGCGGGGCGTTCGAGTTCAGCCGGCGGTTCCGGCATGGACAAGGCTGATTCCTTCGCTATGGATTGAGTTTCCGCGCCGATCTGGGCCATTATCGTTCTCCTATTACCCGCACCTCACCGGGTCATTTCCCACCTCCGGTTTCCTCGGGTTCTCGAGCGCTGCCGCCAGCCGAAGGCAGCTTCCCCTCCGTAACCTCATAACCGCGCCAATACTCAGCCTCGCTGAACGGCATCGCATAGTAGTCAGGCATGCGCGGATTGGGGTTGCGCACCCGGGCCAGGTAAGTGGTGCGCGGTTTGGTTCTGAGAAATTCGAGAACCGAATAGTTCCGTTCCATCGCCTTGAGGCGCGATACCCGGCTGTTCGGGTCCGCCACGTCGCCGAAGACGATGGCCTCGGCCGGGCAGACTTGCTGGCAGGCGGTTTGAATGGCACCGTCCCGCACCGCTACATCCCCGGAGGCGCCGGCCTTGATTTTTTGCGCAATCTTGGCCTGCTCGATCCGCTGCAAGCAGTAGGTGCATTTCTCCATTACCCCGCGCATGCGAACGGTGACGTCGGGATTCTTGCTCAACTTGAGCAGCTCCAATTCGAGGGCCTGTTTTTTTGCCAATGGCCCCAGGTAGAGCCGGTGGCCTTCGATGGGGCGTTTGTTGTAATCGAAAAAGTTGAACCGCCGGACCTTGTAAGGGCAATTATTCGAGCAATACCGCGTCCCGACGCACCGATTATAAACCATCACGTTCAATCCCTCGTCGTCATGGACCGTGGCGTTGACTGGACAGACATTCTCGCACGGAGCCGCCTCGCAATGCTGGCAGATCATGACCTGGTGAACCACCTGGGGATCGTCGATCCATTTCTCCAGCGCCTGGGAGTCATCCGTCGCCATGTCGTTGTGGCTCGCCTCCAGCGCGGGGCCCGCCGCGTAATATCGGTCCACCCGCAACCAGTGCATCTCCCGGTTGTTCTTGACCTGTTCCTTTCCCACAATGGGGATGTTGTTTTCACTTTGGCAGGCGATTACACAGGCGCCGCATCCCACACATGCATTCAAATCAATCGACATCCCCCATTGCTGCGTTATCCCGCGTTTCTCCAGGTTCCGCTTCCTCAGCTCATCCAATGGGTTGGGATAGAGCGAGCGCTCGCTGGGCGGCGCCTCTCGGTCCATTGCCTTCGCAAAATGCGGTTGCGCGCGGTACTGCGAGAGATTGGCTTCGCGGACAATCGAGCGGCCCTCCATTGACCAATGGTTTTGCGTGCAGGACAGCGAGTAAGTGGAGCCGGTGGCGCGCAATATCGCCCCGACAGCAAACTGCTCGGCGCCAGCCGTGCGCAGCCGGTAAGCGTTGAAGCCCGCTCCTTCCCCAACCCGGCCGGTCCTGGTCCGGCCAAAACCCAGCGCCAACCCCAGCGAGTAGTCCGCCAGACAAGGCTGAATCCAGACGGGACCGCGCACGGAACGATTGCCAAATTGTATGTCCACCAAGTCGTAATTCTTCACCCCCAATTCGGCAGCCGTCCGGCGGCTGATCAGGACCGCGTTGTCCCAGGTCAAGGCGGTAATCGGGTTTGGCAATTCCTGCAACCAGCCGTTGTTGTTGTGGCGCCCGTCATCCAGGCCGTAGTCGCGGTGAAACACCACCTCGAGCTGTTTGCCGTCCGGCAACGGGACCTGTTCCGCCGCCAATCCCTTGACTGCGCCCGGCCAGTCCAACGGCATCGCCACCGTTCGAGCCGCGCTGTTGGCCAGGAATCCATCATGGAGAAAACGCTTCCAGTTGGCCTCGAAGCCGCCCGGCAAACCCAGCCCGCGAAAGGTCTCGCGCACAATCTCGAGCGGTTCAGTTGGGCTCAACCCGGCCACCCGGGCCAGCACTTCGAGCTCGGTCTGTCCGCCAAACAGCGGCTCGATCAACGGTTGAATCGCGACCAATGTGCCGTCCCCGGTCCGGGCGTCTCCCCACGACTCCAGGTAATGCGCCGCCGGCAGATGCCAGTCGCACAGGGCGAATGTCTCGTCTTCGTGGTAACCCAGGCGCACCACGGTCTTGGCATGGCGCTGGGTGCGCTCCCAATCGAGGTCCGCCGGCGCGCTGTAAACCGGATTCCCGCCCAGTATGAGCAGCGTTTCCACCTCGCCCGATCGCAAGGCCCGGCCAAGCTCGGCAATGTTTTCACCCGTCTCTTCCGCAACTTCAAGCCATTGAACCGTTTTGCCATCGTTTCCCAGAGCCGCATTGTGCCATCACATGCACTGCCAGCGGCTGCCGGTGCCCGGCCAGGACCAATGATTCGCCTCGGTGTGACAACAAGTCCAGCGCGCACTCCGTAATCCACCGCGATGTCCAGGCAGGCTCCCCCGGCTTGGTTCGTTCACTCAGAACGCGGAGGGACTGATCGCTCAATAACGGTTCCAGCCCGGCTCGGAATCCTGCGCTGTCCGGGATGCCTGACTGGCGCATGACCTCTTCCGCCAGGTGCGCGGCAATCAATTGGATGCAACTCGAAGGCACGCGCAATCGATGGTCCGCGTTGGCCCCCGTGAGGGTCAGCAGGCTCTCGACCGCATAGAGCCGGTTCATCGGATCGCTCGGGCCGGCCAATCGACGCCCCTGCGCGAACCCGCGTATATGCAGATAACTATCCTCCTCCAAGCCTAGAAAATCATGGTCGAGCGATACGATAACCCGCGCCTTGTCAATCGAATACGAAGGGGAAAGGCCCGTCTCCGGCCTTTCCGAGCCCACCGACCCCACCCGCGGATGCGTCAAGGTAGCGGCTCGCCAATGGACGCCGAAGTCTACCGGCTCATAAACGAACCAGCGCGCCCGGGGGAATTTCCTGCTGATCAACTGCTGCAATCGAAGCCGTGAAGGCGAGCTGCTTTGTCCCATAAGCACGCAGAATCCTTTGCCGCCGGTCGTGGAGAGTCGATCGCTCAATTGCCGCAGGAAATCATAAACCTCCGCCGGCGCGGCGTCGTTCCCGCTCCGCGTGAAACGCTGGGCGCGGTCCGGATCATAAAGGTCGAGAACGGATGCCTGGGCAAAGTGATCGGTGGCCCCGCGGCTTTGCGGGTGGAGAGGGTTGCCCTCGATCTTGATGGGGCGCCCATCGGTGGTTTTCACCAGCAAGGGCACTGCGCGGTTGCGAATCGGCATCGAGGTGGCGTAGAACCGCGGCACCCCATGCGTGTAATCCTCGGGGGCGTTGGCGAATGGAAAGATGTTCGTTACAGGACGACGACAGCCGGTCAATCCCACGCCGGCCAACAGAAACGAGGCGGACATGATCTTGACGAAATGGCGACGCGTGATTGTGTCCGTCATTTCGCTCGCATGCGCCGGGAATTCACGTTCCATCCAGCGGCGAAAATCCGGGCTGTCAGCCAATTGATCCAGGCTGCGCCAGTAGCGCCGGACGGTTTGAGTCTCGGCGCCGGGTGGGGGAATAGGCTTCATCGGTGGCAAGTAGAGCAATACTGAGGCGAGTTGATCTTCCAATCGTGCACGAATCTTGTTCCCATGTCCTGTTGCATTTGCGGATCGATACTCCATGCCAGGTTGTAGACCTGGTTCAACGGACGCAGGTTTGGCGCCGGGTTTCGATGGCATTCGAGGCAGAAAAACATCGCCAGCGACTTTTCCTCGCGGACCTCGGTCAATTCGTTGATCTGGCCGTGGCACGAAACGCAACTCACACCGCGGTTAACATGCACCGCGTGATTGAAATAGACGAAATCCGGCGTCAGGTGAATCTGCACCCAGCCGATTGGCTCGCCCGATTTGGCGCTGTTCCGGACCAATTCCAACCGGGGATCGTTGGGCAGCACTTGTTTGTGGCAATTCATGCAGACCGAACTCGAGGGCACGTTGGCATACCAGGACCTCTCGACACCGGTGTGGCAATACCGGCAATCCAAACCCAATTGACCCACATGAACAGCGTGCGAATAAGGCACCGGTTGGATCGGTTGATAACCCACCCGCGTATACTTGGGAGTGAAATAATACCAGATTCCCGCCGTCACCAGACTGGCGGCCAATATCCCCCCCACCGCTATCTGCCGCGGAAGACGGTTGGCCCATTTAGGAAAAAAATCTGACATCAGCTTCTACCGTGCCAGCTTGCTCCAAGGCATCGATTCCTTGCTTTTCTCACAAGCTTCGGCAGCCGGCGTCGCCTCTTCGCGCAGGCGATTCCTTAAACCCAAACTATGCAGTCTACTGATTTTACCTCATTTCTATAACATTTCAAATCTTTATCCTCGGCAGGGACGCTTTTCACAGCGTCCTATTCTGAATATTCTTTATAGTTGCAAAGTCTGCCCGTAGCCCGTTTTACTAAACGCTGTTTTATGAGCGATTTTACTATGCCGAAGGTGGCTAGCTGGGCCTTTTATTTGGGCGACCTGTTGTTGCTGAGCTTTGCCGGGCTGATGGTCTATATGAGCCGATGGCCCATGAGCGCCTGGGTGGTTGTAGCCAGCGGCGTTGCGGTGCTGGCTGGAGCCTGGCTGGCCGTTACACCGGCTATGCTGGAATATCGTGCCTTGCTCAAGGGCTTGGAGATTGATGCGTTGGTATCAACCGTTTCACAGATCAAGAAGCTGGAGCTGCTCAGCACACAAATTGCCCATGCCACCAGCCAATGGCAGGCGGCTCACGATCTGGCGGAAAAAAATGTGCGCACCGCCAACGATATTACCAACCGAATGGCCGCCGAGGCCAAGGCCTTTGCCGAATTTCTACAAAAGGCCAACGACGCCGAAAAGGGCCATCTCCGCCTCGAAGTAGACAAGCTCCGGCGGGCCGAAGTGGATTGGCTGAAGATAACCACTGCCATCCTCGACCACGTCTATGCCCTGCACCAAGCCGGGCTCCGTTCAGGCCAGGCGGGCTTGATCGAGCAATTGGCACGCTTCCAGGAGGCCTGCCGGGACGCCGCCCGCCGAGTGGGATTAGTCCCCTTTCTGGCCGCAGTGGACGGACCCTTTGATCCGGACCGCCACCAACTTCTCAATGGCCAAACCGCGCCGCCGTGCGACGCCCGCGTCATTCAAACCGTCGCCACCGGCTATACCTTCCAAGGCCAGCTCATTCGTCCCGCCTTGGTCGAGTTGCGGGCTTCCTCTCCTTCGAGCGATTCGCTCGAAACCGAAAACCAGCCGCCTGTTGCCTCCGAGCAATCGGTCGAAACCGAAAGTCCAATCCCAAATGCCGATCCGCCCGCGCCCGAACCGACCTACGCATCCCCTTTGAGCGGGCCTGCGGCCCCATCCTCGGACTCCGCTGCCGTCCTGCCAGTTGATCCCGTCCCATCTCCCGCGGACCCGCCGGCCGAATCAGCCGAGCCGCTCGAGTCAGCCGCGTCGCCTGATCCAGGCGCGTCAGCCGTATCGCCGGCTCTCCGGCGGCAGTCGCAGCTCCCCCTCTGAGCCGAACATTAAAAATTTGTAATGTTTCGGTAAGGCGCGTGCAAAGGAGTTGTGGCATCTTATGCGGACATCAATGGATGAATCCAGGTGGATTTTTCCGGCGAAAAGTTACAGTGTTAAATTTATATGAAGAATTCATTCTATAAGGCCAGCGCGCCCTGGTTCCTCGGGTTGGTCGGCGGCGTGCTTTTATTGGTGGCGACGAGCTGGGCCTTTGACTGGCCGGTGGCTACAAAAACGGCCGCTTCCCAGGTCTCCATTCCCGTGGTCGTCGACAAAACCCCGTTGGTGCGAGAAAATCGGTTCACCGCAAGTTTTTCGTCCGTCGTCAAAAAAGCGGCGCCGAGTGTGGTAAACGTTTCCACCACCAAAACCGTCAAGCGATCCCCGGTGCAACCTTTCTTTGACGACCCGTTCTTCCGCAAGTTCTTTGGCGATCAGTTCGGTGAATCCCCCTCGGGACGTGCTCCGCGCTCATTCAAGGAACATAGCCTCGGTTCCGGGGTGGTCGTCACCGCGGACGGCTATATCCTGACCAATAATCACGTCGTCGATGGTTCGGATGAAATCAAGGTTACCCTTGCCAATAGCAAAAAGGATTATGTCGCCAAGGTTGTCGGGCGCGATGACAAGACGGATATCGCCGTGCTGAAGATCGATGCCAAAGACCTCCCGGTCATTACGATGGGCGACAGCAGCAAGGTGGAGGTGGGCGACGTGGCCCTGGCCATCGGGAGCCCCTTCGGCCTGTCGCAAACCGTGACCATGGGCATCGTTAGCGCCACGGGCCGCGGCGGTATGGGCATCGAAGACTACGAAGACTTCATTCAAACCGACGCAGCCATCAACCCGGGCAATTCAGGCGGCGCTCTCGTCGACGCCGAAGGCCGATTGATTGGGATTAACACCGCTATCCTGAGCCGCACTGGCGGCAACCAGGGCATCGGTTTCGCCATCCCGGTAAACATGGCGCGTGATGTCATGGAACGTCTCATCAAGTATGGAAAAGTGGATCGCGGTTACCTCGGGGTCTGGCTTCTTGTCATCGCGCCCGCATTGGCTCAGCAGTTCAATTCCCCCAAGACCCAAGGCGCCTTGATCAGCGAGGTCACCCCCGATAGCGCCGCTGCTGAGGCGGGCTTGAAGCCAGGCGATGTGATTGTTGAATTCAACGGGAAACCGGTGACGGACACACGCCAATTGAAGTTTATGGTCGGCGAAACCGCGCCTGGCGCCAAGGTGCCCGTAAAGGTCCTCCGCCAAGGCAAGGAACAAACCTTCACCGTTAAACTCAAGGAAATGGCCGACGAAACATCCGCCTCCGCCAGCCAGCAATCGAATGCCTCAGCCAGCGATGTCCTGCAAGGAGTTGGCGTTAGCGATATCGACGCCGCCGCCCGGCAACAACTGCATCTCCCATCCGGATTGCAGGGCGCCGTGGTAACCGAGGTGGACCCCGACTCGGCTGCTTACGATGCCGGGTTGCGCGAAGGCGACGTGATCCAGGAAATCAATCACCAAACCGTCCACAACGCCGATGAAGCGGTCGCTGCCACCAAGAATGTCAAAAGCAAGGTCGTCTTGCTCCGGATTTGGAGCCAAGGCGGCAGTCGTTTTCTCGTCGTGGACGAGAGCAACACCAAGAGTAAATCACAGTAATTTGCCTCCCGCACCCTCGCCCGAGATCGGAAGAGCA
>JAMCZD010000219.1 GCA_023473405.1 Candidatus Omnitrophota bacterium | reverse complement strand
GTTGCTCTGTCTCTCGCGCCGCAATGCAATGACCGTGCCGCGCACCCGGTAAGCGGTGGGATCACCGATCGGACTGACCATCTCAACCTCGACCGGAGTGCCGGCAACGAAGCCGAGATCAAGCAAGCGTCGGCGTTCGGCCCCCCGGCAGGCCCGCGATAGTCCGAGCACCCGGGCGCGCCCGCCTGGTCGCAAGCCGGAGAGGAACTCCTCTTCGACCAGATCCTGCGTCTGGATTTCCGGCAGTGGCGCCACCGTGATGTTGTTGGCCAGCACCGGCGCGAGCACATGCTCGGTGCCGTCCGCCCAGAAACGGATGCGTTGCGCCGACTTCTCCATCACATACGCCTTCATGCCGGGGCGCAATCCCTGCGCACAAAGCTGGGCATAGACGGTTTCCGGCTCGTCCTCGACGTGGGTGATCAACACCGGCGTGTTGGCGGGGACGGCGTCCAAAGGCTGGCCTTCCTCCTCAGCCAGATTGCCGTGAGCGTCGGGAATGACGTCCCCGTGCGGATCGGACGTGGGGTGGCCGAGCTGCGCCGCCAGTGCCTCGGTCTGCTGCGGAGTAAGTAGATGTTCCTGGCTTTCGGCGCGCTCATGCCATTGGTCCTCGGCCACGCCGGTCTGCTCTGCGAGGTAACTTTCCCAAAGCCGGTGCGCGCGAGTGATGTGCAGTGCCATCTCGCGGCCCGCCGGATTCAGCACCAGCACGCCGCCCTCGCGCGAAACCAAGCCGCGATTCTGTAGGTCCTGGAGCAATTCCGCCGCTTCGCCCCTGCCGATCTGGAGCGCGCCCGCGATGCTGTCGAGCGCGGGCTGTCGCCCGTTGGCCTCACATTTCAAGAGGTGTTTCAACACATCTTCGCGTTGCGAACGCTCCGCCAGTTCGCGGCCGCGTCGCCAGCGCGCCAACAACCCGTGGCTTGGCCAGACCAACGCACCAAAGCGAAGCAAACCCGCCGAGAACAGGATCCAGGCATCCACGGCAGAGCCTTCTTTCGGACGGGGACGACCCTCCGGCAGCCCGGTCGTCCAGGGTATCGCACACTGTGCGATTCGCGTTGCACCTCACCCTTTTGCACGACATCGACACGGCCTCGAAGTATAGCCAGGGACGATGAACCCGCATATCGTTGAAGACAACGATTGGGTGTTCTCGGTCCTGAGGGAAGCATCAGGCAAGGCCGGCCCGCGAGGTGAAGTTGTTAAGGTGGCCGCGGTGTCGAACGCCTGCCCCGTATCTATCCGGAACAGTGTGTCTCCGCGAGTGCGCTCCCCTGACCCCATACTTTTCCATCCAACGTCGGGCCAGCAATTGGTGGAGCCGAGTCCGAAACTCAACCGGCAATCCATAGGGCGGCTGCTCCCGGTAAAGCTTGATCATCTTGCGGACATTACCCGCCACCGCCCGACGAGGCTTGCATCCCATAATGTGCTTCTCCGTGCCGCCGCCAGGCCAGCGGTCCGTCATACATGATTGATCTCATAGTTGGCGGGGTTTAAGAAGATTGCTCTCCAGCCGCAGCCAGCATCGCCTTGGCCAAGGTCGCTTCAGGTTGGACTCCAACGAACTGACGCACAGGCTGCCCGCTCCTGAAAAGGATGAGCGTGGGAATGCTCCGGATGCCAAAACGTTCCGCTAATTCCGGCACATCGTCCACGTTCACTTTGGCAATCATGGCCAATGCCCCGGTGCGGCGCGCCAAGTCCTGAAGAATGGGAGTTTGCATGTGGCAAGGACCGCACCAAGGGGCCCAAAAGTCCACGAGGACAACTCCATTCTGGATCGTTGGATCGAAGGAGCTTTGGTCCAGTTCCATTAGAGGAGGATTCGTCAAGTTGCGATTCATAGGTATTAATGATGGCAACTTCCTGACGCAACCGGCGTGCCACGTCGTGGCCGGATTGAAGAAAGTCGCTAAATCCGCCGTCATGCCCGCCAAATGAGCCAACAAAACCACCTGCGGATTTTCCTCGCCGAAGCGCGGGCCGCTCGCCAAGGGTGTTGCGCGCAACGTTGCGGCAACGTTGCGCATGGCACTACCGCAACACCGTGATTTTGACCTTGGCACGGCATACAAGGGCTTTTACTGCGCTTGTTGCAGGGCATTTGCACGAGGCGGTCACGCGCCGCCCCGGTCTGGCACGGCGTGTGCAGAAGCACTTCCCGTCCGGCGCTTGTCCGGCGCCAATGTTGGAGAAAAACTAACGATTCGGTGCGCGCCGCGGGGGCACTCCGAACCGTTTCATCCACCGCCACACTGTCGTGCGGTCCACACCCGCGTGGCGCGCCACCGCCGCCTTGTTGTAGCGGCATTCCTCCAACCAGGCCAGGAGTTCCTGCTTCGTGGGGGTCTTCGCCAACGGCCGGTCCGCACCGGGAATTCCGATCCCCATGACCAAATCGCCTTTCTCACCGCAGATTTGCCGGCGCAATTCGGTCATCCGAATCTCCACCGGCAGATCGAACAGCCCAATCTCGGGCCCCTGACAGGTCACGAAGGCGTGTTCGATGGCGTTCTCCAGTTGGCGCACGTTGCCCGGCCAACAGAAATCCATGAGGACATGCCGCACGTCCGCGGAGAGCCGAACGATGGATTTTCCTGTTTCCCGATTGAACATCTCCAGGAAATGATCGGCCAACAGCGGTATGTCCGTCCTTCGTTCGCGCAACGGGGGCACATAAATGGCAAAAACATTCAGCCGATAAAATAAATCCCCACGGAAGCGACCGGCGGCGACCAACCGTCGCAAGTCGTCATGCGTGGCGGCGAGGATGCGCACATCCACCCGGCGGACGCGGCTTTCTCCCACGCGCTCGAACTCGTGATGCTGCAAGACCCGAAGCAGTTTTACCTGGATCAATGGGCTTAGATCACCGATTTCGTCCAGGAACAGCGTGCCGCCATTGGCCAGTTCAAAGCGGCCGGGCTTATCCTTTACCGCTCCGGTGAACGCGCCTTTGACGTGTCCAAACAGTTCGCTCTCCAACAGCGTCTCGGGCAGAGCGGAGCAGTTCACCTTGACCAACGATTGGTTTCGGCGCTCGCTTCTGAAATGGATGGCCTCCGCGACCAATTCCTTGCCGGTGCCGGTCTCTCCGAGGATCAAGACTGTGGCATTTGATTCGGCAGCCAGCCGGATGCGTTCCCGCACTTCACGCATCACCTGGCTTTTGCCAATCAAACGATCCTCCCCGGCCTCGCGTCGCACGTGGGATCGTAATCGCGCAACTTGGGCCTGCAGCGCCTTTATCGGGCGCAAATCAGTAAAGATGCACACCGTGCCCGTTACTTGTCCGGCACCGTCGCGTAACTGGCGCGTGTTCTTTAACACCGGCACCAACCCCCCAATT
>JAMCZD010000284.1 GCA_023473405.1 Candidatus Omnitrophota bacterium | reverse complement strand
AACCGTCGATCTTGATCAGGCCGGCGGCGGCTCGATTGTCTCCATGCGCGGCGCGGGGAGTGGGTGCGGCAGGGGGAGGTTCCTGGGCAAGCCTGTCTGTCGATCTCCGGAGCCCCCCTGGCGCACCTGTAGCTTTGCCGTTTCCCGGGCCCGTTTTCGGACCGGGACTCTCGGGGGCAGGGGCCTGTTTCACGGCGCGAATTCGATCGATCAAGGCCTGAAAGGGCGCACGGATCGGGGCCGGGGGCTCGTTGCCGGACAGTTGCGATTCAATGCGTTCGAGGAATTGCCTAATAGTGTCGCAACCGTCTAAAATCAAGTTTATAATGCGCGAATCGACGGTTAGTTTTTGTTGACGGGCCAGGTCTAGCAGCGATTCAAGTTCATGTGCCAAGCGGTTCAGCGGAGCGAGGTGCAGCCATGCCGAGCCCCCTTTCAGGGTATGGAACGCGCGAAAAATGGAATGGATCGAGTCAGGGTTTCCGGCCTGGTTTTCCAGGGCCAGGATCTCCAACTCGATTTTTTGAAGGTGATCGTATGACTCATCGAGAAACTCTCGCAACAGGTCGTCATCGCCCTCGATATTCAGTTCGGTTGAATCTGCTTCGGCCTCCGGCCCCGGTATGCCCGGCCCGGAAACGGGGGGCTTCGCTTGCTCCATGGAATGAGAGGGGTTCGAACTCATGTCAGAAATGGAGGTCGAGCAAAATTTGCAGGCTGGGCAGGCTTTCGAAGGTGGAGATCACATATTGGGGCAGGTCATCGGAGGCCAGGCCGACCAATTTCAACGCCTCAGCGCGCTCGTGCATGGCGAATGCCTGGTGGCCGTATCCGAATCCCATGGAATAGGCAATCATGTTACCCAGGTAGATATAGGCCGCCAACTTCTCGTCCGGTTGAGCCAGAAGCGGATCGTGGTGGTTCCAGACGGCTCGCACGAAACTGGGCGAGAACTGCCATCGTTCGAGCAATCGACCGCCTATTTCGGCATGTTGGACCCCCAGCAATTCCTTTTCGGCTTCCAGCAGCGATGACTGTCCGTCCACGATCCGGGTGATAAGGGCGGCGTAGACGGGCTCCAATTTCTGAGCCAGAACGATCTTGCCGATGTCGTGAAGCATGGCCGCAGTGAACGCCAGGTTGGCGTCATCGTCTTTGTCTTGGGCCAAATACTTGGCCGCTTGCGCAGTTACGATCGCGTGTTTCCAGAGCTCGCCGGTTTGGATGCCGTATCCTTTCTGCTGCGGAAGCAAGGCCTTGGCGCTGCTCAAAGCCACCAGCAACTGAAAGACTTCATTGAAGCCCAGGCAGATCACGGCTTCCTGCAGATTGTTTACCGGGGTTGCTACTCCAACATAGGCGGAGTTGCAGAGCCGCATCACGTTGGCGGTGAACGCGGGATCGTACTCGATGAGCCTCACCACCTGACCGCTGTCGATGTCAGGCTGGTCCAGCAGGGTGATCAACTTCGGCAAGTTGCGGAGCAAAGGCGGCAGATGCTCAATCTCATTGATGATGTCATCTAGCTTGTTCATAAGCAGACCTCCGCCGTCTCACCGGACACTTTTACGCGCACTTCGCCCGTGCGAATGCTCAAATGTAAAATCCGGTTTACCCAGCCTCCCACCTGCTGCGACGCAATGCGCAGGCAGTGAGAGTCAAGAAGCTCGGTTAGCGCCTGGCAATTTCGCCTTCCGATATTGAAGTATTGGTTGCCGTCCATGATCTGTGCTCCGCCGGCCGCATAAATCAAGAGCCGCCGTTTGTCCGCCCGCAACCGGTAAGCGGCGCGGAACAGGGCCGGAATCCCCGTGTCGATGAACATCCCCGGCCTGGAGGCGGCTTTGGCAGGGGCGATTCGGGAATCCGGCAACATGACGTGGACCATTCCGCCCACCTTGGCCTCGGGATCGTAAATCGCGACTCCCAGGCACGAACCCAGGGCGAAAGTGGTGAGGACCGTGTCCGGATCGTTCAAAACTGCCAACTCCGCAATCCCGACGAACACTCGGCGCGGAGACTTTATGGGAATCAACAATGACATGTTCCCAAGCCTATTCCTTTTGGAGAATGCTCGGATACAGGCAGCGCAATGGCACGGACAAACCCGGCACGCTTTCCGAATGCCCGATGAACAGGTAGCCCTTCGGGATCAAATAATCATAGAGACGGCTGAGCAATTTTTCCTGCGTGGGCCGATCGAAATAGATCATGACATTTCGACAGAAAATAATTGCAAACCTCTCTTTTGACGGAAATGAAGTCAATAGGTTGCTATGCTTGAAAACAATGCGCTCGCGGAGATGGTTCTTGATCCGGTAATACCCCACCGCCCGGTCATAACCGATTAGTGGCCAGGGCATCCACCGCGTGGGTGATCTCGAAGCGCCCCGCATCCTGGCCCAGGAAATGGCAATACTCCACAAGGTTCCTGAAGCCATAATGGCGAAGCCGCTTGCCTAGCCGGGCACGGATAAGTGAATCCTTTTCCGCGTTCAGGCGTATCCGGGAATGGTGGTAAAACAAGCCAATCAGGTAATCAATTGCCTCCCGTTCACTTTGGACGGCGCAAACGCTCATCAGACCAGGCCTTCCAGGATCGAGGGAAGGCGTTCGAGACTGCGTTTCAGATTAGCGAAGGCGAGAGACTTTTCTTCTGAATTCTCTGGAAACAGGAGGTTCCAACCGGCGGCGGCCAACCATTCATCGTTGGAGATTTCAAGTGGATTTCCGCTATTGCCTATCCGGGCGTGGCGCACGGTCAGGTCGGCGATTTGTACGGCGGAAATCACGCGGGTGTGCCGCGGCGCATTTTCGGGTTGGTGATGGAAACGGACCGTGTCAACCACGATTTCGGGGAGGCTGTGCATTTTCAAATAGAGCGCGCCCAATTCGCAATGGTCCATTCCCAGGATTTCCCTCTCCCAAAGCAGCAGATTCCCGGAATCCTCTTTGAGCCGCCGATGAATGGCCGCAAAGTGCTCGCGGAAGGCGGCGACCATGGCAATCTTGCCGACATCGTGAAGCAGGCCGGAGACGTAATCGATTTCCTCGACGTTGGATTGCATCTCGCCGATTATTTCACGCGTAAGAATGGCCGTGGCGATGCAATGTTGCCAGAACTCGCGCCATGGAAAGAGACTTGTGCTGGTCAGCCGTTGCAGGTCTTCGATGATGGGGGTAACCATTGACAACTGGCGAATCTGCCGCACGCCCAGGTAAAAAACGGCCTCCTCGATGCTGGTGATGGGACAGGACAAGCCGAAATAGACCGAGTTTACCAGGCGTAACAAACGTGTGGTCATGCTGGGGTCGCGCCGGATAACCTCGGACATCTGCGCGGTATAACACTGCTCGGCATTTAGCAGTTCATGAAGCACACTGTTGATGCTGCCGAGCGAAGGGAGACGCGGGCAATCACGCAGCGCACCTTCAATGTGGGAACGATCCAGCGGCTCGAGTGCGGGTGGCTGAGTTGGCATATCCATAATTCTCTTTGCTTATCGGCCAAAACCGGGCCGAGTTGAATTCGAAAGTCGATTTTCCCCTCAAGTGCAGGCGGCAACTGCCGATGTATCCTTCATCATGTCTGGGGATAAGGAACACCGGGCGAACACGGCAGTGTCGACGCGACCCGATCGCCACGGGCAGTTCCGCCATTTTCGCTGTTTGAACCAAGGCCCGTCGCCGGGCCGCTCTTCGTCGACGAGGAGATACAGACGCTCCGCATATGGGACCCAAGATTCTGACCGTGGATGACAGCAAGACGATTCGCGCGATTGTGGCAAGGGCCTTTAAGCCGTTTTTGTGCGAAGTTCTCGAGGCCGAGGATGGCCTGGAAGGTCTCGTGGTTGCAAACCGCGAGAAACCGGACGTGATTCTGCTCGACTGCATGATGCCGGTAATGGACGGGATGGAAATGCTGGCCAAGATGAAATCGAATCCCGAACATAGAAACATCCCGGTGGTGATGCTGACCGCCGAGTCCACTCCCGAGCGCGTCGTGAAACTGGCTCGCCTGGGAGTTCGTGATTACCTGATAAAACCCTTCCGTGAAGAGGCGCTCGTCGATCGGGTAGGGCGCATAGTTGAATTGAAGAAAAAAAGGGAGCCGGCGTCCAAGGCCAAGCGATTTGACGACCCCATTCACCTGCTGCTGGTGGACAATAAGCCGGCTATCCTGGACCAACTGCAAACCGGGCTGTCCGATACGCGCTGGTCCATAAAGGGCGTGTCTCAACCAGGAGAAGCAGTGGACTATTGCAGCAGGAAATTGCCCGAGGTGGTCATGATCAGCCTGTCCCTGCCTGAAAACGCGGGGTTTATGCTTTTTGAGATGTTGCGTGCGAGCGTCAAGACCAAAACTATACCTATCCTGGCCCTGAGCGTAAAAACGGCTGCCGACGAACAATCTCGCGCCCAGCAGGCCGGTTTCACCGGCATCGTCACCAAACCGATTGATATGGATGAGTTGAAGGCCAAAATCACGCGCGCCCTGGGGTTGGACACTTCCTACCGGTACTTTCAGTGTGAAAAGGACCTGTTGCTGGTCCGGTTCCCCCCCGTCGTTACCCAGCCGATCGCCAACGACATATCCATAAATTTGCGCCCCAGGATTTGCGAAGCCGTCGACGCTGGATTGTGCAAATTGATCATGGACCTCAGCCAGTTGAAAGCGGCGGATGTGGTATTGATTGAATTGGCTATTTCCATCGTTCAACTATGTCGGGAAATGGAGATAAGGTACAGCCTGATCGGGTCCGAACCGGTTCGCCGCGAATGCCGGAACCTCCAGGAGACCAAGGATTGGGAGTTTGCCGTCGATTACGATGAAGCGTTGGCAAGCCTCGATGAAACCGAAAAAGCACAAGCTTGAGCTGGCGAAGCAGGCCGCCTGCGCCTGGGCGTTGTGGGCGGTCACTTTGCTCGCCGGATCGCCTCGCGGGTATTTGCCCGTGCTGGGACCCGCTCCTTTGCGTTTTGAGCCTTCGCTAACACCGCGGCGAATGGTGGCACTCCCACCTTTGCTGATGGGAGAACCCGATCCTGTTCAAGCCGGCGCGGAACCGACCAATAACTCGGACCATCAAGCGGGGGCACCCCCGGACCCGGCATCACTTTCAAACTCCCTGCCTTCGGTTCCCCCGATCGCTGGTCCGTCGAGCGACGCGCTTCAATCAAATTATGTTCAATCCATTGCGTCTTCTCCAATCGGCAGCCTGGACGAATCCAGCGACGCGGCCCTGGTCACCCCGCAAATGCTGGTTCAATACTTCATGTCGCCTGTAACCAATCATGCGGCATCGGTTCTGGTGCCTGCTTTCATACCTCCCATCTCACCGTCTAAGCCACCGAGCAGCGCCACCTACAAAACACCATGAAGCATTTCCAATCCATCTTTGCCGCCGTCTTGAGTATGATCGCCGGTCTCGGCACGCAGTCCAGCTATGCGGAAGCCGTCTCATCATCCGCTTCTTCGAACGTGTTCAGCGGCGTCCGTCCGCACGATCCCGGGTTCGCTTCGCCATCGACCACCCCCCCGGCAATCGGACTCGAAGCGTCCCCGACGCAGAGTGTGGTAAAAATCAACGAGGTGCTGCGACATTCCCAGTGGCCATTTGCTACGACCAACCTCACGCAAAAGGCGAGCCCTTCAGCCAGTCCGGGACACCCACCTGAATGGCAATCGAACTTTGAAATAGCCCGCAAAGAACGACAGGCAAAGCAGTACGATCTGGCAGTGTCACATCTGGCGGCGATTCTCGAAAAAGGCGCCCCCGTGGAAATCCAGCGTGCCGCCCTGGCGGAACTCGCCCTGGTGGCACTGGATGAGAACAAGCTGGTCAAGGCCCAGCAGATATTCGCCCAGTATCTTGCGTGCTGGTCGAACGACCCGAGTGTTCCGGACATACTATTGCGCGAAGGCCTGATTTACCGTCAGATGGGACTCAACCAGTTGGCGTTATCCAAGTTCTACTCGGTCATGACCAGCGCGTTGGTTCTTAAGACCGATCAGCTCGACTACTACCGCAAGCTCGTGCTGCAGGCCCAGGTGGAGATCGCCGAAACCCATTACCAGCTTGGCAGGTATCGCGACGCAGCCGATAGCTTCAAACGCCTTCTCGAATCCGAAACCGAATCGCTTAACCGCCCCCAAATCCAATTCGAACTTATACGCTCGCTCGCCGGGTTGGGCCAGTCAGAGGAATTGGTGGCGCAATCGCAGGATTACCTCAGTCATTATCCTTCAACCGAGGAAGTACCCGAGGTCCGCTTTTGCCTGGCCTCGGCCTTGAAAAAGCTCGGACGCAATGGAGACGCCCTGCACCAGGTCATGCTTTTGCTTCAAGACCAGCAGAGCACCGCCAAGGCGCATCCGGAGCGCCTGGTATACTGGCAGCAGCGAACCGGAAACGAGATCGCCAACCAGTTGTTTCAAGGTGGCGATTTCGTCAGGGCCTTAAACGTCTACTCGACCCTGGCGAAGCTCGACCGTTCCGCTGCCTGGCAGATTCCCGTGTGGTACCAGGTCGGGATTGTCCTGGAACGGCTCGAACAGCCAGCCAAGGCCATTGAATTCTACGATAGCATCATCGACCGTTCCGGAGAGCTAAGCACCAACTCGTCGCCCGGGCTCGCTGCCGTGATCGACATGGCGCGATGGCGCAAAGAATTCCTCGGATGGATGGTCAAGATGGAAACAACTCACGTCGAACTGGAACAGTCGATCGCTCCTCTGCCGGTTGAAACGTCCGGCGGATTACAGCCATGACAATGACTCTACCAGATCGAAAAGCCTGCCGGCAAAGTAACGGGTGCAACCGCTTCCCGGCTGGAGTCTGCCCGCCGCATTGATGCCCAATCGTGCCTGCCATGAACCCAATACCCAAACCAAATCCGGCCCCTCTGATTGAGGAACTCAGAGCCCATCTTGACCTGGGAGCCGAGCTTCTGTCCCTGGCGCACCGCGAGCACCAGGCGCTGCATGCGCCGGGGGAGTTTCCGGCGTCTGAATTTGATCAGATAAGGAAAGTCTTGCTTCCGCGCCTGAAATACTCTATAGAATGCATCGGTAAATCCCGGCAGGCTTGGCAGCAGCTAAGCCAGGCCGAACGTGCGCGTCAGGTAAAAGTGACCAACTTGGTCCGGGCCAATATGGACCTGATTATGAAAGTATTGATGCTGGATCGCGAGAACGAGCAGATGCTTCTACGGCGCGGTTTGATTCCAGCGCAGCACCTTCATCGCGCCCGCCACACGCACCCGCATTTTGTGGCGAGCCTTTACCGTCGCAACAACGGCAATTGAATTACTCCGATATGCCTATCGAGAAAATAATTGTCTTGGAAGATGATCTAATCGTGCGCAAGAACCTCGAGCAACAGCTCCGGCAACGGCGATACGATGTGGCTGCTGTCTCAACCCTGGCGGCGGCATATGACTACCTAAGCCGCGACACGTTTGATCTGATCTTTGTCGATGTGCGTTTGCCGGACGGGGAAGGCACGGACCTGCTGAAGACCCTGCAGACCCGCCCTCAAAAGCCCGTCGTCGTCATCACCACCGCTTTTGGCTCGATCGAATCGGCAGTCGACTGCGTGAGGAACGGTGCGTTCGATTACCTCATCAAGCCTTATTCATTCGACCAGATCGAGATTGTCCTGAAGAAAGTCGAGGAATTTACCCAGCTCATCAAAGTCAACCAGTTTTTTAGCCAGGACTGCAACGAGCCCGATTCGGAGTTGCTGGGCCGGAGCGCGAGCCTGGAGAGTTTGCGGCAAATTATCCGCCGGGTTGGCCGGACGCAGGCCACGGTTTTGATCCAGGGCGAAAGCGGCACCGGAAAGGAATTGGTGGCCCGGGCGCTCTATCGCGAGAGCCCGCGAGCCAACTCGCCTTTCATCAAGATCAACTGCGCGGCTATTCCCGAGAACCTTATCGAGAGCGAGTTTTTCGGCCACGAAAAGGGTGCATTTACGGGGGCCATCAACAAGCGTGAGGGCCGGTTTGAACTGGCCCATGGCGGGACCCTGTTGCTGGACGAGATCAGCGAAATCTCGCCCACAGTCCAAGCCAAGTTGCTTCGTGTGCTCCAGGAGCGCGAGTTCGAGCGCGTCGGCGGGAATCGCACCATCAAGGTCGATGTACGCGTCATTGCCACTACCAACCGGCGATTGGAACTTAGCGTGGAACGAAAGGAATTTCGCCAGGACCTTTACTTTCGTCTCAACGTGGTTCCCATTTTTGTCCCGCCACTACGGGAACGGCGCGAGGACATTTGCTTCCTGGCGGAGCATTTCATGCATCGTTATGCGCGGCAGCACGGCGCCGGCGTTTGCAGCCTTAGCGAGAGCGCGCAACTGGCCCTCGAGCACCACTCCTGGCCCGGCAACGTCCGCGAGTTGCAGAATGTCATCGAACGCGCGGTAATTCTATGCGGCGATTCCACGGTTCTCAACGCCGAGCACTTTGGATTGCTCACTCCCTCGATGTCCGCTGAGGCGGTCTCCGAGGAAAGACTGGTCCCAGGGATGGTTACTGCCAATTTTGACGAACGCTTTCTAACCCTGAGGGAGTTGGAAAAGCAGCATATATTTACCGCTCTGGAACGTTGCCGGGACAATCGAACCCATGCCGCCAAAATGCTCGATATCAGCATCCGCACACTGCGCAACAAATTGAACGAGTACCACGACAAGACCAGCCAGCCTACCGAGCTAAGCGCAGTGTAGTTCAACGGTAGGGCGGCTGCTGTCGCGCCGCCCTGGTTTCCATCCTGGACGCGCCGCGGAGCCTACAATTGATCATTGAGAATCGAGAATTTGTCATTGGTTATTGCAGAACGGTGCCACAACCACGGCACCCATGAAACGTGTTGCCCGACCATGTTTTCCTGCCTTCATGATTTCCTTCCAGTGTTTTTCTCAGTCGCGCCAAACTTGATCTGATCGCAACTGGTTTTGAGTTTCAAGGACTCTGGTCAGGCTTCCGTCAATGGCTATCCAGAGCTTTCCCGATAACCGCCAACAACTCACTGCCGGTATAAGGTTTGGGCAGGGTTGCCTGAACCGCGAGGCCTTTCCAGTTGGTCTGCTGCCGCCCCGGCATCATTTCGCCGGCGGCGATGATGCGCACCTGGGGATTAAGCTTTTGCAGAACTCGGATCGTGGTGGCCCCGTCCAGGCTGGGCATCGTCATGTCAATCAGAGCGACGCTTATTTTGTCTCGGTTTTCCACATACAAGGCCAGCGTTTCGGCACCATCGGTTGCGGTTAGCACGTTATAGCCGCTGCTGGCCAAAAATTGCTGCACCGTTTTCCGGACGGCGGCCTCGTCGTCGGCTACCAGCACCCATTCACCATTGCCAGCCATCGGGGGCGCAAATTCGGGAGTCATGGTGGCGATCGATTCATTGGGCCTGGCGGGGAGGTAGACTTTGAATTGGGTGCCGTTTCCGCGTTCGCTAAGCACCTGGATAAAACCGCCATGATTTTTTACTATGTTCATTACCGTGGCCAGGCCCAGGCCGGTCCCTTTGCCCGGTCCCTTGGTGGTGAAGAAGGGATCGAAGATGCGGTCCATGATTTCGCGGGGAATACCCGTGCCAGTATCCGACACCGTGAGGAGGACATATGGTCCGGGTGTCGTATGCGGCTTCATTTGAGCGAAACAGGAGTCGATGAGCACGTTTTCGAGGCTCAACGTAAGGGTTCCTCCCTCGGGCATTGCGTCCTTGGCATTGACGCAGAGGTTGAGCAGGACCTGGTGCAGGTGGGTTGCATTGCCGGAAATCGTCCAGATATGGGGCGCCACGACGGTCTCCAGTGAGATGGATTTGGGGAACATTTGCAGGGCCATTCTCTCCATTTCCTTGAGCAAATGCTTCGGCTGCAATATCAGGTGCTGCTCCGAACTGCCGCGTCCAAAGACCAATAGTTGCTGGATAATGCTGGCTCCGCGCTTGGCCGTGGCTTCGATGGTTTCGAGAATCCGCTGGCATTCGGGCTGGTGATATTTACGGCTCAGAAGAGACGCCGCCATTAGGATGGGGGTCAATACGTTGTTGATGTCGTGGGCAATGCCGCTTGCCAGTGTTCCCACAGTTTCCATGCGTTGCGCGCGGAGCAACTGCGCTTCGAGCTTCTTTTGATCGGTTACATCCGTGCCAACCGACAGAATTGATTTGGGGTCTCCCTGCCAATCACGAACCAGCGCCCAGCGGCTTTGCACTACCACCTCGCGGCGGTCCCGCGTAATTTGATGCAGCTCGCCGATCCATTCCTCCTTGCTCAACACCACCTGACGCGCCAACACCAACTCGGCCGGATTCAACTTGAACAGCAAACACTCTATATCCTGCCCCAGCGCCTCTTCCACCTTCCAGCCATACAGGCTTTCCGCTCCCCGATTCCAGAACAGGATGTGCCCGGACAAGTCGTGAACCATGATTGCGTCGGGAGCAATTTCCAGCAGCGCAGCCTGTTCGCGCACCTGTTCCTGTGCCCGTTTTTGCTGGGAGATGTCCTCGAGACAAACCAATACACTGGGCTCGCCCGCCACTTTGATCAGCGTGCTGGAGACCATGAGGACGGTTTCCTGCGGACGCGCTTCGCGCACCATGGCGGGCTTGAATTCCACGCGGCGGCGATTCTTTCTCTCGGACCGGAGGGCATCCTGCATCGACAAGCGCAGCGAGCAGTTCTCGCAGGCCGGCGCCTTGCCGCATCCATGGCCGGCCGCAAATGCATGGTGGCAGCCCAGCAGTTCGCCGATCTGCATTCCCAGAGCCTCTTCAGCCTGCCGCCCGGTAAACTCGAGCACCGCCCGGTTCGCTCGCACCACCCGGAAATTCTCGTCCACTTGGCACATCATCACTGGCGCGTGATCGTAAATATCCAACTCGGGTGTGCTTGGGCGGATGCGCCTTTTATCTCGTGTAGTCTTGGCAGGCCCCACCGGAACCTCCTGCTCCGGCGATTTCTCTTTGAACAGCATTCCTATGTTGTCGGCTTGGAAGGGATTTTCTTAAGTATCGACCTGCTCCAGCCGATAATCTTCACGGTCTTGGCAATGATCTTATGGACTTAGGTATTTCAGGACTGGCATCGGGTTTCGACTGGCTGAGTCTGGTTGACCAACTTGCCGATGTGGAACGAGCTCCGCAAAAAGAATTGCGCTCCGAGCAGGACCTGATCCAGCAGCGCAACAACGCGCTCTCGAGCGTCAAAACCCAATTGGGCGTGTTGAAGAGCCGGGCCGAGTCCCTCAAAGACCCCGCATTGTTCGACAGCCGCATCGCGGCTTCATCCGACTCTTCCGTGGCCACGGCGATTGCCGCTGCAGGCACCGCCTTGGGAACCTACCGTTTCAACGTCACCCAGTTGGCTACGGCGGCGGTCCGCCAGGGAACTGATGATGCCGGCGGCCAGCTTAGCGCCACCAATGACGTTTCCGGCCTTGTCCTAAGCGCCGCCAGCTTCTCCACCCCCATCACCGCCGGGACATTTACGGTAAACGGGAAACAAATCTCCATTGCCACCTCCGATACCCTTCAGGCGGTCTTTGACAAAATAAAGGCTGCCACCGGCAATGCCGTCATCGCCCGATACGATAGCGCCACCGACAAGGTTGTCCTGTCCAGCGCAGGTGAAATTGTGCTGGGCAGCGCCACCGACAGCAGTAATTTCATCCACGCCGCCAAGTTGTACAACAATGGCACCGGCGATGTCGCGAGCGATTGCGCGTTGGGTGCCATCAAATTGTCCGGCCCAATAAATCAAGCGAATTTTGCCGACCCGATTTCGGACGGCGGAAGCGGAGCGGGCGAGTTTAAGATCAACGGCGTTAGTATCAGCTTCAACACCGGCACGGACAGCGTTGCCAACGTGATCAGCCGGATCAACGATTCCGCAACTGGAGTAACGGCGGGCTATGATGCCGTCAATGATCGGTTCACGCTCACCAACAAGAACAGCGGGGATATCGGCATCGCGCTGGAAGATGTAACCGGCAATTTCCTGGCAGCTACCGGCTTGTCCGGAGGCACCCTGCAGCGGGGCCTGAACTTGCAGTACACGCTTAACGACAGTGGGATTCTATCAAGCTCGTCCAACACCATTACCGAAATCAGCTCCGGGCTCGAAGGCCTGAGCGTCAATGTCAGCGCCGAGGGTTCTTTTACCATTACCGTGGGCGCCGATACGGAGAAAATCAAAGCCGCCATCACCGATTTCGTCACCCAATACAACCAGGCACAGAGCCTTCTAAGTACCCAGACTGCTTCTTCCACCGATTCCACCGGCAAGGTCACCGCCGGCACCCTCGCGGGAGACCCCGATGCCAATGATCTCATTTCGCGCTTGCGCAATTTGGTGACCTCCGACGTCACGAGCGTTAGCGGTAGCCTTCTGAGGCTCGACAGCCTGGGCTTTTCCTCGAATGGCAATGATGACACGCTGTCAACCAGCGATACCTCCGGACTTGACAGCACCCTCTCGGACAATCTGAGCGATCTTAAGGAATTGTTTAGCTCTCCTTCGAGAGGGTTAGCCGTTCGGCTCGACGCCTACCTGGAGAACACCATCGGCGACAATGGATCGCTCGTTACCCATCAGAATAATCTCACCCGGCAATCCACCAACATCGATGCGCAAATTGCCGATATGGAGAAGGTGGTGCTGGCCAACCGGGAACTGTTGATCGAAAAGTTCACCGCCATGGAAGACGCCCAGTCCAAGATCAACCAGCAGTTGCAGTTCCTTCAACAGCAGTTCGCATAATATGCAAACGGCGCCACTTTCCAATTCTAAAATGGCCTCACTAAAGTCTTGGGAAAGTCTGCCGATAAGAGTATCGTTCAAGGCGGTTGGCGGCCTCTAAAAGCCAACGGGGACAACGGCAGACGCCTCATACAAAAGCCTGCCTTTGCGGCAAGGATGCCGCGAATCAACAAAACCCCGCACGGGGTGACTCATGGAAGGAGTCAAGATGGTTATCAATACAAATATTTCGGCTCAAAGCAGCGCTCGCATGCTCGCCGAATCAAGCTCGAAGCTGGCCAAATCCCTCGCCCGCCTCTCATCCGGATCAAAACTCGTTTCGCCTGAAGACGACGCCGCCGGTCTGTCGGTTTCGTTGCGCTTCGACGCGCAAATCAATCGGATCAACGCCAGTTCCAACAATGTTGGCAATGCGGTTTCGTTCAGCCAAACGCAGGATGGGTTCCTGCAGAAGGTCCAAAAGGCGCTGGACCGGATGAGCGAACTGTCGGTTTTGTCCCAGGACGCGACGAAGACCGACACCGACCGAGGTCTGTATAATTCGGAGTATCAGACCCTGGGCGCTTATATTAATGATCTCGCAACCAAGGACTTCAATGGCGTAAGCCTGTTCTCGAGCTCTTCACTGGACGTGACGACCGACAGCGATGCCAACAAGTTCAGCATGACCGGCGTCAACTTGGGAGCCACCACCTACACCAACGCCACCACCAGCCAAAGCATCGCCACCACCAGCGGCGCCGCCACCGCCTTGACCAACGTCAAGGCCGCTATTAACCAACTCGCAACGGACCGCTCCACCGTGGGCGCCAACCTCGCTCGCCTCTCCTATACCAACGAACAGTTGTCCGTGCTCAAGGAAAATCTCAGCGCCGCCAACAGCCGGATTACCGATGTGGACGTCGCCTCGGAAAGCACTCAGTTTGCCAGATATAATATCCTGGTCCAGTCCGGCACCGCCATGCTCGCGCAGGCGAATTTGACCCCGCAATCCGCTTTGCGCTTGCTCGGATAATTTTGGGGAGATGGGTTGCAGTGGGCGGAAAAGGTCCCGGATGAGTGTCCGGGACCTTTCCTTTTGAAGTAAATGGTTGGATGTGGGGCAGACCTCCGGTCAGCCGGTTTAGAAGCATCCGGTGCTGATCCCTGAGAAGGCTGAGGCTTCGGGCCGGAGTTCCGGATAACCGGCAGACCGGAGGTCTGCCCCACGCTCCGGCTTCGACCACCATGGTCCGGACAAGGCTCAGTTGCATCTAAATCCCGGCGGCTTTTGGCCGATATAGAGAACATGTCGGTTCACATTCGAACTAGTTTCATGGCGGCCCTGGTCCTGCTGGCGGGCTGTTCAACGGGCGTCATGCCGCGAACCGCGCTGGTCTCTCCATTTCGCCCGGCCAATGTCTATTGCCGCGAAGCGTGCCTGCCGTCGAATCTTCGGCGAGTGGCAGTGCTGCCTCTAACCGGCAACACAGTCCATTACGCCATTGCCGGCGGGATCGAAACGCTGGAACCGATCCTGAATGAGGAATTGCGCAAGCAAAATGCCTTTGAACTCGTCTTTGTGTCCAGGGAGCAACTGCAAATTCTGACCGGTCTCACCGCCGTCGATACGGACCGTCCTTTGCCAGCCGGCTTTTTCAAAAAGCTTGCCCGGGCCGAAGGATGCGACGGGGTCATCATCCCTCAGCTCACCGTTTACCGCCCATATCCCCCGTTGGCAGTAGGCTGGAACATCAAACTCGTGGAATGTCAGGCTTCAACCATCTGGTGGTCCGTGGACGAGGTCTTTGACGCCGGCTCGTTGCCGGTGGCTGCCGCCGCCGAATCCTACAGCCGCGCCGAACTCAATCTGCCGGACCCGCTCCTCGCCGATTCATCCGTCCTGAGCTCGCCGCGCCGCTTTGGCCAGTACTCGGCCTATGCCGTGGTTGCGACTTTGCCAGTCCGGATCAACACGGCTAAAGGCGTGCTCTAAAGCTTTTGACAAATTCGCCGATGAATGATCGTAAAAGACATGATCAATAGGTGAACCTGGCCGGCCACGAAAAGTGAAATGGTATGCAAGTAAATCCAAGCAATAATTTGGAACCAGTGATCGGGATCACTCGTCCGCGCCTCGTCCGCGAAGTTCGCAACGACCAGGACCAGGTGGCTTTTGACCGCAGCGAATCGCTGAACCGCGCATTGGCACAAACACCGCAAGTCCGCGAAGCCGAAGTTGCTCGAGCCAAATCGTTGGTGGAACAATCCACCTATCCGCCGATCGGAACCATCCGGCGCATCGCCAACCTTCTGGCTATGAAGCTAGGCTCTGACATCGAAGCTTAATCCCGTCTAAGTCACTCACCCAATGGCTAATCATATCAACCATGGCCAGCCCTGGCAATCCTATCGCCAAATCTCCACTCAAACCGCCACCTCAGGCCAACTGGTGGTCATGCTCTACGACGGCGCCATTCGCTTCCTAGAGCGCGCCCTGAGCGGGTTTTCCTGTCAAGACCCGCTCGAGTTCAACCTGACCATCAACAATAACGTCCTCCGCGCTCAAGCCATCATCAGCGAACTCAACAGCTCCCTCGACCAAAAGCAAGGCGGGCAAATCGCCATCACGCTTCATCGCTTGTATGATTACATGGATAGGTGCCTCTCTGAAAGCAACTGCAGAAAAAGCCAGGATGGTATCCAGGCTGCGTTGCGGCACCTCACTGTTCTCCGGGATGCCTGGCGCACCATGCTGACCCAGTCCTCGCCTTCCCCCGGCAAGGAGGAGCAGTCCGCCGGCTTGTGCATCTGTGGATAAACCGCGGCGCCTTCGCCCCGCTGAATGCTTATGCTACCCGGCACCAATTCGACCGAATCAGATTCCCCGGTTCCGCCCCCGAAAAAGGCAGAAAAAGTCACTTTCGCCGCCAAACCCAAGGGGCCTCATGCCCGCCTGCTCGATCTGTATGCCCAATGGCGCCGACTGACCGAGGCCGAGGGCAAGGCCATTGCCAACGGACAATGGCCGGAAGTGAACCGGAACCAAGCTTGCAAAGAGCAACTCAAAGAGCAAATAGTCCGGGCCACCGGGTTTTGGCTGGCCAAATGGCCAAACCCAGCCCAACAAACCGCCGAATATGACCGCCAGATTCGGCCGATTCTGGCCGAACTCGTCATGCTTGAATCGAATAACTACGAACTGCTGGATGCCAAATGCCAAAAGGCCCGCGCCGAACAAGGTCAGCTAGACCAATCGGTTCGCAATTTGCGCGGCCTGCATCGCGCCTATGTCCCGAGCGAACCTTCCCTGTGGCAATCCTATTCGTGATCCAAAAACAAAGAACGCAAACTTGACTTCGTTCCTGGTTTTGCTATAGTCCGTGCTCGTTCATGGCACAAGAAGAAGCTTCTGCCTTAGCGCCGCGATCGACTGTTCGCTTTTGGCTGGAGGCCGGGTCCGCGATTTTGGATCCGGACCGGCGTATCCTGTTTATTGACGATTCGTTGGCCAGGTGGCTCGAAGAGGAAAGCCCTGGATTAGCCGGGAAGAATTTCGATTGCTTGTTGCGAAGCCGGATACCCGCTTGGGGCAAGGATTTGGACGAAGTATGGACGGATTCCTCGAACTTGGGCCGGCGCCGGCTCAAGCACGATTGCACCAACGGCGCCCAGTGGTATAGCCTCGAAGTCGCGCGGAACATCGCCGGCTGGTTTATCCGCCTCAGTTCCGCGCTGCCGCCTCACGAGGAACTCGCCGGGGACGCGTGGGACCAACACCTGGGTGGTGTCGCCGAGCGGCGGCAAATGTACGTGCGGCTGCTGCGGGCCGAGGCGCAACTGGACAACCTGGTCCGCCGCTGGCCCGGAGTGATATTCAGCCAGCGCGCTGATTTTTCCTTCCAATTCGTCAGCCCGCGCATCGAGGAATTGACCGGCATCCCGGTTGAACTCTGGCGGCGCCAACCCAAGCGTTTCTGGGAAGTGATCCACGAGGCCGACGTCGAAGAGGTCAAACAACAGTGCAAACTGGCGGCGGAATCGGCTCAGGGCGTCACTAACGCCTACCGGATTCGCCACGTCCGAACCGGCCAACTGTCTTATGTCCTGGAACACCGCCAGGCAGTGCTGAGCCGGACGGGCCTGTTACTGGCCTATGAAGGGGCATGGCTCGATATTACCCGCCAGACCATAGCCGAAAAACGACTCTGCACGGCCGCCTGGAAGGAAACCCTCGCCACGCTTACCATGGGATTGGCGCATGACTTCGGCAATATCATCTCCGGCATATTTTCCCTGGACATGGGCCATCGGCT
>JAMCZD010000337.1 GCA_023473405.1 Candidatus Omnitrophota bacterium | reverse complement strand
GACTCTGCCCCTGGGCGCGCGGCACATTCGCGCCGAGGTGTGGTCGTTGGAAAAGGCGGCGTCGCCGGCGATCTATTTTATTCATCAGCCCGAGTTTTATCAGCGCGCGGGCCTGTACCAGGAAAAAGGAGCGGATTATCCCGACAATGCCGAACGCTTCATCTTCTTCTCCAAGTGCGTTGTTTTCCTGGCCCGCAACCTGGCGGAGCCAATCGACGTGGTGCACGCACACGATTGGCAGACGGGCCTAGTGCCATTGTTGATCCGGCACCAGCAGCGGTGGGAGGGTTGGCGCAACGCGCCGAGCACATGCTTTACCATTCACAACATCATCTACCAGGGGATTTTCCCGGGTGCAAAATACAGTTTGACCAACTTGCCTCCGGATTATTTCCGCCCCGATGGGGTCGAGTTCTATGGCAATTTGAATTGCATGAAGGCTGGCTTGTGCTATGCCCAAGCCCTCACCACCGTCAGTCCCAGGTACGCCCAGGAAATCACCACCCGTGAATTGGGCGGAGGGCTGGATGGGGTCTTGCGGAGCCGCCGGGATCCCCCCGTTGGAATCGTAAACGGGGTTGATTATTCGGAGTGGAAAACCAACCATAATCCACATCTCCGGTTCACCTATGGCCCCGGGCGAATGGAGGGCAAGACTGCCGAGAAACTGGCTTTGCAGCGGGAACTCGGTCTGCCGGTAAACGCCGAGGTGCCGCTTTTTGGCAATGTCGGACGACTGGCGGAGCAAAAAGGGATCGATATCCTTCTGGGCGCGCTGGAAGAGATGCTGGCGGCACCGATGCAATTCATCTCCCTCGGGCGCGGCCAACCGCATTACGAGGGCGCTTTGATGGACTTGGCCCGGCGTTATCCGGACAAGGTGGCGGCGCGGATAGGTTACGAGGAGGAATTGTCGCATCGGATCGAGGCCGGGAGCGATTTTTTTCTCATGCCGTCGCGTTACGAACCATGCGGTCTCAACCAGTTATACAGCCTGCGTTATGGGACGATTCCCATCGTGCGGGCAACGGGGGGATTGGACGACACGGTAGTGGATATTGCCGAGGCGCCGGAACGGGCCGACGGCATCAAGTTCAATGAATACTCGGCACGCGCGCTCGCCAAGGCGATCCGCAAAGCCCTGGTCCTATACCAGGAACCGGCCCTGATGCGGCACTTCATACAGAACGCAATGGCGGTGGAGTTCCTCTGGCAGGACACCGCGGCCCAATATATAAAGGTCTATCAGCGGATTCCGCGATCGGAACGGGAATGAACCTGCCGGCGGAGAAAAACCGCATCGCTCAAAGGCACCATGGACGCGTGGATTAGTCGGTTCGAGCGGACCCTAGATCGACAGGGCCTGTTGGGTCGTGGCCGTTCGATGGTGGCGGCGGTTTCGGGCGGGTTGGACTCGATGGTGCTGCTTCACGTGTTGCATCAACTCGCAGGCACGCGGCAGTGGCGGCTGACGGTCGCTCATTTCAATCACCAATTGCGCGGCGCGGCGAGCGACGGCGACGAACAATTGGTCCGCGACACCGCGCGAGCAATGGGCTTGGAGTTCGAAGCGGGCAGGGCCGATGTGCGGCGGTTCCAGGAGCAGGAAGGCCTTTCGCTCGAGATGGCAGCCCGGAAGTTGCGTCATGATTTTCTGGCGGAAGTCGCGCGGCGTTATAAGGCCGGCTCGATTGTGCTGGCTCACCACGCCGATGACCAAGTCGAATTGTTCTTTTTGCGATTGCTCCGCGGCACCGTGGGAGCGGGATTGGCCGGCATGAAATGGGCGGCACCTTCGCCCAGCGATCCCTCAATTCAATTGGGCCGGCCCCTGCTCGATCAGCCTAAAGCCGCCTTGCTGGCTTACGCCGGGCAATGGGCCATTCCCTACCGGGAAGACGCCTCCAACGCGCATCTCAATCCGATGCGGAACCGATTGCGACACGAACTGCTCCCGCTGTTGAGGGAGAAATATCAACCCGCCCTGGACCGCGTTGTCCTGCGGTTAATAGGTGCGGTTGGGGACGAAACGGGATTTGCCCAGACCGCCGCGCGCGAATGGCTCGAAGGCAAACCTCGTGTCCGCTTCGAACAACTCCCCCCGGCCGTTCAGCGGTACGGCCTGGTCCTTCAATTGCATGACCTGGGCATGCCGCCGCATTTCGACCTGGTGGAACAGCTCCGCCGCGAGCCGTCAAAACCGGCCATGATCGGTCCCGGCATCCTGGTCAGCCGCAACGCGGCGGGCGAGGTCTGCCGGCGCCTGGCCAAGGCCGGGGAATTTTGCGTGAACAAAGTTTTCCTTGATTTGGAGGGAGAAAATGCCGATATTCAGTTTGATCAAATGTTGATTTGCTGGAAAATTTGTGCTTGCGCATCGGCAGGCAATGGTGCTGTCACAACCTGCGTGAAGAAATCCGGGGGCGCGCCAGCGGCCGGCCGTCCGTTTGTCCCGGTCTTGTCCGGGCAGGAACACTTCGACGCCGGCAAGGTGGGGAGATTCATCACGTTGCGCCATTGGCTTCCGGGAGACCGGTTCCAACCCATCGGGATGCCGGCCCCGGTGAAGCTGCAGGATTTGTTTACGAACCGGAGAATTCCGCGTGAATGGCGGCGGCAATTGGTGGTGGGAGTGGTGGAAAAGGGCGATATTTTTTGGGTCGAAGGGCTTCGCATCGCCGACGGTTTCAAGCTCGACAGCCGGACGCGGAACTGTTTGAGTTGGCAATGGCAACGAACAGAAAGCAAAATTGCGTGTCAAAGACGGACATGTTAATTTGGTCTAAGAATTAAAGGCCCATGCCTGACGATAAGAACAATAATTTTCGTAAAGACAGAAGAAATCCCGAGGCTCGAGTGCCGGCGCGGGGATGGCTTCTGCTCATTGCCATCATCGGTTTGATTCCGCTCATGATGCTGTTGCGGGAGCGGAGCGATGCCAAAGAAACGACCATCAGCTACAAGGAATTCGTGCAACTGGTCGATTCCAATTCCATCCTTCCGGGCGCGGTCATCAATTACAATCCGCAATTGCCCGAGTTAAAGGAGGTCATCGGAAAATACCATAAGATAAATCCGGAGACTCACAGTGACGAAGTTGTGTCTTTCCAGATCAAGACCGATCTGAGCCGGAGCCTGATTGACAAATTGCTGCTCACCGGCAAATTCCACACGGCTGAACCCAACACATTGCTGCTGGGATTTGTGTATACTGTCGCTCCGATCCTCCTGGTGGCGGCGCTGATTTACTTCTTCCTCATCCGGCAGATCAAGATGGCGGGAAAAGGCGCCTTGAGCTTTGGCAAAAGCAAGGCCCGCCTGCTAAGCAAAGAAAAGAACAAAACCACCTTTAAAGATGTTGCCGGCGTCGACGAGGCCAAGGAAGAGGTGTCTGAGTTGGTCGACTTTCTCAAGGACCCCAAGAAATTCCAAAAACTGGGAGGCCGCATCCCCAAGGGGATTCTGATGATCGGGCCGCCTGGCACCGGCAAGACCCTTTTGGCAAAGGCGATTGCCGGCGAAGCTGACGCCTCCTTCTTCAGCATCAGCGGATCGGACTTCGTCGAGATGTTCGTTGGCGTGGGGGCCAGCCGGGTGCGAGACATGTTCGAGCAGGCGCGCCGCAGCACTCCGTGCCTGGTGTTCATTGACGAGATCGACGCCGTCGGCCGCAGCCGTGGGCACGGCTTGGGAGGCGGCAATGACGAACGCGAGCAAACGCTTAATGCATTGCTGGTCGAGATGGACGGCTTTGATACCCAGGATGGCATCATTATTATTGCCGCCACGAACCGCCCGGATGTGCTCGATCCGGCCCTCCTGCGGCCAGGGAGATTTGACCGACAGATCACGGTGAATTTGCCGGATGTGCGCGGCCGTGAGGCCATTCTCAAGGTTCATGCCCGCAGAGTAAAGCTCGACGCGTCGTCCGATCTATCGGTAATCGCCCGGGCAACGCCGGGTTATTCGGGAGCCGAGCTGGCCAACCTCCTCAACGAGGCCGCATTGCAGGCCGCCCGCCAAGGCAAGAAAGCCATCGGCACCGCCGAACTCGAAGAGGCGCGAATCAAGGTGCGTTGGGGGCGGGAACGGCGCAGCCTGGCCATGACCGACGAAGACAAGCAACGCACCGCCTGGCACGAGGCGGGGCATGCACTGGTCAACGTGCTCCTAACCCACACGCACCCGTTGCACAAGGTGACGATTATCCCACGCGGCCAATCCCTTGGCTCGACCATGTCCTTGCCCAAAGAGGAGGCATGGAACCGCCAGCGCAAAGAGATGCTGGACATGATCGCTTTAAGCATGGCGGGGCGTATTGCCGAAGAGGTATTTTCGGACGATATCTCGACTGGGGCCAGCGGCGACATTCAGCAGGCCACTCAATTGGCCCATGCCATGGTCTGTCGTTATGGCATGAGCGAACGCCTCGGAATGGTCCAATATGGCGATGATAACGAGTATATATTCCTGGGCCGCGACATGGCACGTTCGAAGGATTACAGCGAAAGCACGGCACAGTCTATTGACGCCGAGGTAAAGCGGATTATTGACGAGGGATATCATCGCGCCAAGAAGATCATCAATCTCAACCGCGACAAGCTGGAGTTGATCGCCAAATCGCTGCTCGAGTATGAAACGCTCGAAGGCAGCCAGGTGGAGGAGATCATTCGCAACGGACGGTTCACGCCGCCCACCCCGCCTCCATCGAGCGAACCTCCATCGGGCGCCCTGGCCGCGACGCCCCTGTCCGATACTACCAAACCGGTCCCGCCAAAACTTGAACCGGGCTTAGCCTCTCCTGCCCCTGCCGCCGTTTGAACGGCA
This sequence comes from Candidatus Omnitrophota bacterium, assembly GCA_023473405.1. GTDB lineage: Bacteria > Verrucomicrobiota > Verrucomicrobiia > Limisphaerales > UBA1319 > JAMCZD01. The sequence goes on along the minus strand of JAMCZD010000337.1, from coordinate 12,267 downwards.
TGATCATCGCACCTTCGTTGTTGGCCAGCAATTACGGGCGGTTCGCCGATGAGGTCCGCCGTGCCGCGCGTGCGGGAGCCGAATGGCTGCACCTCGACATCATGGACGGGCATTTCGTGCCCAACCTGTCGTTTGGTCCGGGCCTGCTTCGCACCCTGCGCCCTTTAACCCGCATCCCTATCGAGGCGCATCTGATGTGTTCGCGTCCGGAGGTACTGATTGAGCCCTTCGCGGAGGCGGGGGCGAACCTGGTCACGGTGCATATTGAATTGGGGGAGCGGGTGAGTTCCCTGCTGTGGAAGATCAAGTCGCTCAAGAAACAGGCTGGGTTGGCGATTAATCCGCCAACTTCAATGAGCCTGGTCGAGCCGTATCTGAAGCAGATTGATCTCCTGCTGGTTATGACCGTGAATCCCGGGTTTGGCGGCCAGTCTTTTATCGAGGAGATGATCCCCAAAATTCAACAAGCCCAGATCTGGCGACAGGAGCGTGACCTGGCGTTTCGCATCGAAGTGGACGGTGGCATTGATCTTGTTACCGCTGCCGAGTGCGCCCGCGCCGGTGCCGACAAATTCGTAAGCGGAACCGCGCTTTTCCAGCGGCGCAACATGCGGGCCGCTATCGAGAAGATGCGGGCCGCGGCGTTTGAAGGGGCCAAGAATGGCGGTTATCGAGGCGTCTGAATCATTCTGCCGGCTTGCAAACTGAAGTAGCGCCGGTTACTTTTGAACCACGATTGTTATGAAGAATAGAATTCTCTACGGCTTCGTCCTGGCGGTATTGGGTCTGAATCTTGCCTGGGGTGCTCACCTCTATTTCAACTCCGTCCAAGCGGCCGACAAGAACGCTGTCTACGACAACATCCACCTCTTCACCAGCGTCCTGGAAAGGGTGCGCAAAGACTATGTGGACGGGGACAAAACCAGTTACCAGGACCTGATCTATGGCGCCTTGAAAGGCATGCTCAGCACCTTGGACCCCCATAGTGAATTTATGGACCCGCAGAAATTTGAGGAATTGAAGAATGACACCGAAGGCGCCTTTGGCGGAGTGGGCATTGTGATTGGGCTGCGCGACAGTTATCTTACGGTCATTGCCCCCATGGAGGATACGCCGGCTTTCCGGGCGGGTGTGATGGCGGGCGATCGAATCATCAAGATTGATGGCAAAAGCACCGAAAAATTCACACTCCAGGACGCGGTAAAGAAACTGCGGGGCGATCCCAACACCGACGTCAGCATCACCATTTACCGCGCCGCTTCGAACCAGACCAAGGACTTCAAACTCACTCGCGCCGTAATCAAGGTCGACACCGTCAAGGACATCAACGGCAAGCGAGACTTCCCACTGGGAGATGACCAAATTGGTTATGTCCGGATCACCCAGTTCAATGACCCGACCAGCTCGGACCTCGAGGTGGCTTTGAACAAGTTGGAGAAGCAAGGAATGAAAGCCTTGATACTCGACTTGCGGAATAACCCGGGCGGACTGCTCGATCAAGCCGTTCAGGTCTGCGGAAAATTCGTGCCGCCCGGCCAATTGATTGTCACCACTGAGGGCCGGATGCCCCCCCGGCATGTCCCCTACGAAGCCAAGGGAAATCATGAACACCCGAAAATGCCGATGGTGATCCTGGTAAATGGCGGCAGCGCCAGCGCCTCGGAGATTGTCGCCGGCTGCCTGCAGGACCTCAAACGCGCCATCATCGTGGGCGAACAGACCTTTGGAAAAGGCTCGGTGCAAAGCATTCTTCCCCTGCAGGACGGCTCGGCGTTGCGCCTCACGACCGCCAAGTATTACACCCCGAGCCACCGCGTCATCCACGAGAAGGGAATCACACCGGATATTGTTATCCCGGTGTCGACGGAAGAAGAGGAGGCCTTGTTGCTCAAACGCACTCCCGGCGGCTTGGATTCGATCGAGAACATCGACCCCAAAAAGCGCGAGTTCATCAATAGCGTGCGCGACGTGCAGTTGGACCGCGCCATGGACCTTCTCAAAGGCATCCGCCTCTATACCCAGCTTCAGAATCAGTCCGATCAAATGGCCGCAAAATAATCGCCATGCTAAATGAACTTGCTGGCGATTGAGACCTCCTGTGACGAGACCAGTGCAGCGGTTGTAACTGAAGGCCGGGTTCGCGCCAACGTGGTATCTTCGCAAATCAAGTTGCACGCCGACTATGGCGGCGTGGTTCCCGAACTGGCTACACGCGAGCATTTGCGCAATTTGATGCCCGTTACCCAGGCCGCTCTCCAGGTGGCCGGGATGACGATCGAGCGGCTGGACGCGATTGCTGCCACCCAAGGACCGGGTTTGCCCAGCGCCTTAATGGTCGGATTCAAGGTGGCCCAAGCGGTCGCGTTTTCCGCCGGTAAAATCTTCCTCGGCGTTCACCACCACGAGGCGCATCTCTACTCGCCGTGGATCGGCGGAGAACCGCCCTCGGCCGATTTCGCCGTGTTCAAGCCTTGTGTTGCGCTCATCGTGAGCGGCGGCCACACCATGCTCGTGCATGTGAAAGCCGAGCTCGAGCACCGGTTGCTTGGCTCGACCGTGGACGACGCGGCGGGGGAATGCTTCGACAAGATCGCCAAGTTGATCGGGCTGCCCTATCCGGGCGGGCCCGAGCTGGATCGGTTGGCCAGGGAGGGAAACCCGCGTGCCTTTCATTTTCCCCGTCCGATGATCAACGAGAACAACGACAACTTCAGCTTCAGCGGGTTAAAGACATCGGTTCGTTATTTTCTCCGGGATCATCCTGCGCTCTTGAATGACCGCCAAGGTATTTGCGACCTTTGCGCCAGCGCGCAAGCGGCTATCGTGGACGTGCTGGTTACCAAGACGATGCGGGCTGCCCGTCGGCTGCGTGTCGGGTGCGTTACGGCCTCCGGCGGGGTCACCTGCAATCACAGCTTGCGGGAGCAGTTGGCTTCGGCATGCCGTAAGGAAGGTTGCGTCCTGCGCCTGGCCGCGCCCGGGTTTTGCACCGATAACGCGGCCATGATCGGTATCCTGGCCGAGCGGAAGCTTGAAGCGGGTGCTGCGCCGACACCCTTTGATGCGGAAGTCAAACCCGGCTGGCCGCTTCCGTAGAGTTCAAATCAGAGCGACCAACCCTGGCGATACTCGTTCCGGACATATTCATTCGCTTCGGCGAGGTTGGTGATTTTCATATTGGGACCGTCCCAGAGCAGTCTCCTTCGGGTCAACTGTTCGCGCAGGTGAACGCGCAAGGCGATGTTGCCGAGCAGAACGACCTCGGCCAAAGGGCCGGCAAAGTCGAAATTGGAGCCGCCTGGTTTGCCGCCTTTGCAGGCCTCGATCCATTCCTTGTAATGGCCGATGGAACGAGGGATGGTTTTCGGGGGTTCCTGGTATTCCTTTCTTCGGGATTCGGGAATAATCAAATTGTTCAGGATCATGCCTCGATCGCCGACCAGCAACCGACCGTTGGGTCCCATCGCTTCCCCTTCCGCCAGTTCGGCGGGCCGCGGCGGGCGCAAGTTGCCATCGTACCAAGTCAACTTCACCGGCGGCCGTTCACCTCGAGCGGGGAAGTGATAAGTCACCATGGAGGCCAGAGGAAAGGTCTCTTCGTTTACGCGTGTCGAACTGGCTTCGACGCTCGTTGGCTGACCGAGTTTCAAGGCGCGAAAAACCGGATCAAAGGCGTGGCAGCCGATGTCTCCGAGGGCGCCGGTCCCAAAATCCCACCACCCGCGCCATTTGAACGGCAGGTAGGCCGGATGGTATGGCCGGTAAGGTGCCGGTCCCAGCCACAAATCCCAATCGAGCGTGTCCGGCACCGGTGGGGTGTCTTTGGGACGGTCCACGCCTTGCGGCCAATATTCGCCAAACAGCCCATTGCACGGGCGGTCGGTCCAGATATGGGCTTCGCGCACCGGACCGATGGCGCCATCCCAGACAAACTCACAGAGCCGGCGGGTTTCCTCGGAGGCCTGGCCTTGGTTTCCCATCTGCGTGGCCACCTTGTGCTCACGGGCCGCCTCGGCGAGAACGCGGGCTTCGTAAACGGAGTGGGTGAGCGGTTTTTCGCAGTAGGCGTGTTTGCCCAACTTGATTGCCCACATGGAAGCGAAGGCGTGAAGGTGGTCCGGTGTGGCCACCACCACGGCGTCAATCTCCTTTTGCTCGTCGAGCATTTTGCGGTAATCTTTCCATTTCCTGGCGTTGGGATAATGCCCGAAGATGCCCGCCGCATGCTGCCAATCCACATCACAGAGCGCGACAATGTTCTCGCTGCTGACGTTGTTGATGTCCGAGCCGCCTTGGCCGCCCACACCAATGCCGGCAATATTCAATTTCTCACTGGGCGGAGTCGCCCCGTTGAGCCCGAGCACATGGCCGGGCACTACTGAAAAGGCGGCGGTTACGGCGGTGGCGCCCCTGACGAATTGCCGGCGCGAGAGGTGATTCGGGTGAGGCTCGTTTTTCATACGGTGTTCTGTGATTTAGTTTTGAGTTTATCGGCGTTCATCTGGATAAAGGTGCGGATTTCATCGGCCATATCCAGGAGCTTGAACCATTGCTCCTGGTAAAGGGTTACCGGGAATCGTCCCAAGCCATAGACGGAGAGCGCGCCTTTCTCGCTTACTTTAAATCGCAATCCTTTGGCTGATGTCTTTTTCAAGGCGGCATTTTCCTGTCTCAAACGTTCCAATTCCTGTGCTATCTGTTCGTTGTCACTCATATTATTCAATGCTGAATTCCTCGCGTGAATGGGCCCATTATTGATCGGTCTGTTTCTTTTTCAATCCCCAATATTTGCGCCGGTTCGCTCCGCCGGCGCATTCCCACATTGCACGCTGCCACGCACTACGCTTTTCACACTCCCGCGCTTTACGCCCCCCAGGCCGCCCGAAACGCCGCCGTCGCTGCCGCCCTGCCGGTGCGCTCCATATTTACGCTCTTCACGCTCCACGCTCCACGCGCCCATGCTGCCCAAAGCACCGCCTTCGCCGCCGCTCTTGCGGCGCGCTCCATATGGAGAATTCGAGGGCTGATTCAAGATTGATTTTCTCGATCGGAGTTACTTTAATTGCCTGCCATATCCGGCGGACATCGCGGCATTGTATGCAATCAGAATCAGAAGAGACGGTTATTTGTGCCAAGTGCAAGCAACCCAACGATCCCGGCCTGGAACGATGCGTTCGCTGCCAGGGACACCTTTATGTTGCCTGCCGGGCCTGTGGCGCCAAGAACCAGCGCGTGCTCACTAAATGCCGAAGTTGCGGCTCGGCTCTGCATCGAATCAAGCGCAAGCGCAAGATGAAGAATTTGTATGTCGAGGGTCACGTCTGGAGGATTATCGTCGTGTGCATCCTGTTTGTGATGGGGATCATCGCTTGGGTTGTGGTGCGTCATTATTTTTTCAATCGGACGGTTTAGAGGGGAGGAATCCGCTTGCCGCGGGTTTTGGTTCTTGTAGGATATCTTAAAAGTCATCTGTCATAAGGCGCTTGTTATGAAGTCATTCTTTTCGTTGAAATTGGCCGGTTTTATCTTGTTGGCGGTCTCTGCCTGCGCCCAATCGTCTCATCTCGCCATCCAGTCCCTGCGTTGCGAGTATCGCCGCAACCCGCTGGGCATTGATACCCTCCAGCCGCGGCTGAGCTGGATTCTCGAGTCCGATCAGCGCGGCCAACGCCAGAGTGCATACAGGGTCCTGGTGGCCAGCACACCCGGGAAGCTGTCATTGGACCAGGCGGATTTATGGGACAGCGGCAAGGTCGAATCGGACCAATCGGTCCAGGTGCTTTATGGTGGCAAACCGCTCCGATCATTAAGTTATGCCTATTGGAAAGTCCGGGCGTGGGATGAGGATGGCCACGCATCATCGTGGAGTGAACCCGGCTTCTGGTCCATGGGAATACTGCAGCCCGCCGATTGGAAGGGTGATTGGATTGCGGCGACGGACAAGGTGGCATTGGCCGAAGGCGCCAACGCAATGGGTTATCATGCCACCGAGGCTGAAAATGCCCTCGAAGTGAAATGGGCTCAGGTCGACCTGGGACACTCCAGGACAATTGACCGTATCATCCTCTCGCCGCCCACACCGCCCGGGTTTGAACAAGTCCAGGGTTTCGGTTTCCCAGTCCGGTTTCGCCTCGAGGTTTCCGACGATCCCGCCTTCAACGATTCCAAAACAATCCTGGACCAGACTGGGTCCGATTATCCTAATCCGGGAAACCACAGTCGGTCGTTTGACGCCCACGGAGCTCAAGGCCGTTACGTGCGCGTAACTGCCACCAAGCTCTGGGACCGGCATAGCGGAGCTGCTCCGTTTTGCTTTGCATTGGGCGAAATGGAGGTTGTTTCAGGTGGAGAGGACGTGGCCCTTAAGGCGCCGGTGAAGGCCAAGGACAGCGTTGAAGCGAGTGGATGGAGCATTAACAAGCTTACCGACGGCGCCAAACTGGCCGGGAAAGAGGCAACGCAGCCTTCGGGTCCCGGCAACGCGGCTGTCCTTCTCCGGAAAGAAATAAACCTTGATAAATCGGTGAAACGAGCCATTGCGACCTTCTGCGGATTGGGATATTCCGAATTGTATATCAACGGCAGGAAAATCGGCGATCACGTCCTGGACCCCGGCTTTACCGACTTCAGCAAGCGCGATCTCTACCTGACTTATGACGTTAGCGATTTCCTTAGGCGTGGGCAAAACGCGATCGGCGTAGTCCTCGGCGGCGGGTGGTACAACCTGGCGACGCCGGACTTGTTCGGATTCGAAAGGGCTCCATGGACCACTCCGCCGAAGTTGCTCTTTCAGCTTGCGCTGGAGTACAGCGACGGTTCGACTGGGACGGTGGTGTCGGACCGCTCATGGAAATGGGCTACGGGGTCCATCACGTTCAATTGCGTCCGCGGTGGTGAAACCATCGATGCGCGCCTGGCCAGGCCCGGATGGGATACCGCCGGCTACGATGATTCCGATTGGCAACCGGCGATGGTGGTAAAGGCACCGTCCGGAAAGCTGGTTTCCGAGCAGCATCCACCCATTCGAGCGCGCTCGATTGCACCGGTAAAATTGACCGAGCCCAAACCCGGGGTTTATGTGTTTGACCTTGGGGTCAATATTTCCGGTTGGGCGCGATTCAAGGCCAGGGGCAGAGCCGGCCAAAAAATCACGCTGCAATACAACGAGCTGTTGAATCCGGACGGCACGGTCAACACCGCCAATCTCACCAGCCATACCCACGGCCGGTTTCAGACCGAGGAATATATCCTCAAAGGCCAGGGTGAAGAGGTCTTCGAACCGCGCTTCACTTATCACGGTTTCCAGTATGTGCAGGTGACCGGTCTTACCCAAAAGCCGAGCCTGGATAGCCTCACCGGACGCTGGGTGACCACCGATCCAGCGCCTGCCGGTCATTTTTCCTGTTCGAATCCGCGTATAAATAAGATTCAAGAGCTGATCATCCGAACGCAGCTCAACAACATGCACGGCATCCCCACCGACTGCCCGCAGCGCGAGAAAATGGGTTGGATGAACGACGGCTGCGTTTGCATGGAGGAGGCATTCTACAACCTCGATACGCCTCTCTTTTACACCAAGTGGTTCCATGACATGCTCGATGACCAGGACCCCAACGGCCACGTGCCCGATTTCGTGCCCACCTGCGGTTGGGGACGGACCAAGGCGGATGGCGCGCCTGGCGATATGGCCGATCCTTGGTGGGGTGGGGCAATAGTAATGGCGCCCTGGAAACTCTACCAATACTACGGCGACATTCGAGTGCTCGAAGAAGGTTACCGCGGGATGAAGGCGTATGTCGATTACCTCACCTCGACCGCCAAAGACCACATCATCAATTGGGGGCTTGGCGATTGGCTCGATGAAAGCGCCGGTGGCGGCGGGCGTCGTGTGCCCGTGTCCCAGACCTCCACTGCCGCCTATTATTACCAGGCCAAAATCGTCAGCCAAACCGCCGGACTGTTGGGCAAAACGGAGGATGAAAAGAAATTCGCCGCCCTGGCCGATACCATTCGCGCAACGTACAACGCCCGGTTTCTAAAACTGGAAACGGGCCTCTATGCCCCCGACAGCCAAACCGCCCAGGCGCTGCCGTTATGCTTTGGCCTCGTGCCTGAACCGCAAAAGGGACTCGCATTGGCACGGCTCGTGGATAGCATCACCGGCCCCCGCCAAGGCCACATAAGCGCCGGGATCGTCGGCACCTTGTACCTGTTCAAGGCCCTGATGGAAAACGGGCGCGATGACCTGGCTTACACCATGATGACGCAGGAGAGCTTTCCGGGGTGGTTGAACATGATCAATCATGGCGCCACGACTGTTTGGGAGGCCTGGAACGGAGGCGGATCACGCAATCATCCCACCTTGGGCTGCGCCGGCGTTTGGTATTACCAGGGATTGGCCGGCATTCGTCCCGATCCCGCAGCGCCCGGCTTCAAGAAAATCATCATCCGGCCCGCAATTGTTGGCGATTTAACGTGGGTAAAGGCCGATTATGACTCCGTTCATGGCCGGATCGAGAGTGCCTGGCGCAAAGATGGCGGCGTTCTTACTCTCAACGTTTCGATCCCCGTCAATACTACCGCTACCGTCTATATTCCCGCCGGAAGCGAAGCCGCAGTGACCGAAGGCGGAGGGCCGGCGAATAACGCCGATGGCATCGAGTTCATTCGCATGGAAAATGGCGCCGCAGTTTTCCGCGTTGGTTCGGGCCATTACCGGTTCGTTTCAAGCCCGTAGCCAAACAACAGTTCTCATCCGGAATTTCGTTTCACTTCGTCTTCACTTTGTCGATCACGCCGCTCCGAAAGCGGGCGACACGGGGATGGACCAAGTGGATGACAGAGTTCGAGATGCGCCGTGAGGAGAATCGCCGGCTCAAAAAGCGGTTGCCGATATCGCCGACCCAAGGCATGATTTGGTTGGGTTAACAGGCAATCACTTGAATCGAATTGAGCAGGCGAATTTTTTGATCGGGGCAGGGCGCGTGTGGTGCATCCTGGCCGCGGTAATTGCGCTGCCGTGGTGTGGCCTGGCCCAGAGGTCGTCGAACTGGCGAATTTACAAGGCGGCGGACGGTTTAAGCGAATCTTATAGCACTGCCGTCACTGTGAGTCCCCAAGGCCATGTCTGGGTACGGCACGGAGAATCGGACCCGATCAGTTGGCTGGATGGATATGAGATTCATCATTTGCCATCGCCTGGCAACGGCAACTTTCGGGTTTACGAGAGCCGGACGGGACAGATTTGGACACTGTACGCAGGCGGGTTGGAGGAATACAAGAACGGCAAGTGGGTGCAGTACCCGGTCCATGAGATTCAAACGCAGCTTCAGACCAATCTTTATTACAAAGTGCGCCCGTTTCCGATGCTGCCGGGAAAGCAAAATCGGGTGTTGTTTTTGACGCCGGACCGGTTGATGGAATTCAACGCGTTGTTGGATAAGACGACGGAACTGCAGTCCGTGAGCCGGACCCGGTTGGGAAGGTTCATCGATTTGAGTGAGGCGCGGGACGGCGGCATCTGGATCACGGGAAACAATGGTCTGGCCAAGTTGCCCGGACCATCGCGGACCTGGAACGTCGCAGCCCTGTGGCGAGAGCATATCGTTCCCGGGGATTTACACGTCCAGGACCTCCTGCGCCCGTCCGAGGACGATGATGGGGGGGTGACGATGATCGGGGAATCATCGGACAAGAATGAAAGGGTTGTGGTCTATTTCAACGGTCAGACTTGGGAAAAGCGATCGATTGCAGGAGGCAAGGCGCGTCAAGCATGGCGCGGGCACGACGGCATTTTTTGGGCGGAAACGTTCAATTCCCTCAGCCGATTGGAGCCGAACAACCAGGAGGTCCCGGAGAGGGAGGGCCTGCTGGCTGGGCAATTCTTTGATTCGGCCATCGAGCCCAAGGGCGTATTTTGGCTGGCGACCTCGGAAGGTCTGGTCCGCCACTCACCGCTGACTTGGAGGACTCCCTCGGAATTGGGGGTCATCAATCCAATCGTGCATGCGATCCGGGAGGACTCGAGCAATCGCCTCTGGTTCGCCAACTCGAGTTCCCTGATTCAGCTCTACCATGGCAACTGGCGGACTTATGATTATCCAAAAGACTGGGACTTGTCTTTTCAGCCGACGGATGCGCTATTTTGTCTTCCAGACGGGCGGGTGGCGATCGGCGCCAACGATGGTTTTCTGCTGTTCGATCCGGCGAGCGGTCAATTCACCCTGGTCCACCATCCGTTGAAACGTTCCATGAAACTGATCGGACAAATGCCCGACGGCAGGTTGTGTGTCGAGACCTTCAATCCGCAGGGGCATCCCGGGAATTTCCATTTGGAATTGTACGACGGCCGCCAATTTGGTCTGTTCTTAAAGCCTCAACCGAATTGGAATCTCGGCACTGAACTTGATTTTTGTGTGGCGACGTCGGGAGGTGATGTCTGGCTTGGGGGCAACGCAGGCATCGGTTTGTGGCGCGATAACAAGCTGCGAACTTTCAGTCGCGCGGACGGGCAGGCACCCAACGCAGCCATCTGCCTGCTGCCATTGCCGGATGGGAAAATCTGGTGCGGCGGCCTGGGCCGAATTTTCGAGTTCGATGGCAAGAATTGGTCCGTTGTCCGTGACGGTTTTGATCGTGTCAATGCCTTGATCAGGGGACGCGCGGGAACGATCTGGGTGGCTTCGAGCGATGGATTATATCGGTATGCCGACGGTTCATGGGTTGAAAATGGTATTGATGAGGGGCTCCCGAGCGCCGCCGTTTACCGGGTCTTCGAGGACCAGCGCGGGAATCTCTGGGCCGGCACGGCCCGCGGCTTGAGCCGGTATGATCCATCCTCGGACATCGACCCGCCCAGGACGTACGTTTACAGCGCCAACGACCAGACGGAATTCTCCGTTGACGCCCCGGTTACCATGATCCTGCGCGGTCAAGACAAATGGAAGTTTACCCCCTCTGATCGCCTCCTGTATTCCTATCGCCTGGACAACCTCAAGTGGTCGCCTTTTGCCGACGAGACCACGGTTGCGCTCGGGGAATTGGGGGCGGGCAAGCATCGATTCGAGGCGCGGGCGATGGACCGGAACCTGAACATTGATAAATCGGAGGCGGCGGTATTCGCATTTACCGTGGTGCTTCCATGGTATATGGAGACGCGGCTTATAATCGTGGTTTTCTGCGGCCTCGTGGTGGCCCTGCTCCTGGCTGCCCTTTCCGTCAACCGGCATCTCCAGCTCAAGCGGAGCTATGCCGCCGTCGAGAAAATCGTCGCCCAGCGCACGCGCGAGCTCGAAAAGGCAAACCAAGCCTTGTTGCACAGCCAAAAAATGCAGGCCCTTGGCACCCTGGCGGCGGGCATCGCGCATGATTTCAACAGCCTCCTTTCAATTATCAAAGGGTCCGCCCAGATCATCGAAGGCAATCTCGATAACCAGGAAAAAATCCAGGTCCGCGTGAATCGTATCAAGACGATGGTGGACCAAGGCGCTGGGATTGTGAAGGCGCTGCTCGGTTTCAGCCGCACAACGAGCAAAGACCTAGTTCTCGACGATGTAAACTCGGTGGTCGAGGAAACCCTGGAGCTTTTGCACGACCGGTTCACGCACGAGGTAACCATCCAGTGCGAGCTTACCCCGTCACTGCCTCGTGTGCCATGCGCCAGAGATCTGCTTCAACAGATGCTCCTGAACCTGATTTTGAACGCCGCCGACGCCATGGGCGGCCACGGCCTGGTTATGGTGCGCACTGGACTGACCAGCTGCACGCCGGCAAACCTGGTGCTATCGCCGGCCAACGGACAAGACTATGCTTATGTCGACGTTCGTGACACCGGGTGTGGCATCACCCAGGAGGTGCAGTCACGCATCTTCGAACCGTTCTTCACCACCAAGGCCTTTTCATCGCGCCGCGGCACTGGGTTAGGCTTGTCGATGGTCTATGAATTCGCCAAAGAGCAAGGCTTCGGTCTCGGGCTGGAATCGGTAGCGGGTACCGGTACCACCTTCACCATCTTCATGCCCATGCCCAATGGCAAACCAGCCAATGGGCGTGAAGCGTGAGAGCGTGCCGAGCGTGGCGAGCGTGAAGCGTGGTGAGCGGAGCCTCGGTCATTTTCGTTCCTTTCGTCCCCTTCGTCCCTTCCCCGGCGCCGCCCGATGGCCTGTGGCTCTTTGCCCTTGATCGGCGTGTAACCAAAGAATAAAATTGCCACGATAAATAACCATGGGTAAGGCCAGAATTGTAATCATTGAAGACGACGATTTGCAG
>JAMCZD010000123.1 GCA_023473405.1 Candidatus Omnitrophota bacterium | reverse complement strand
GTTTGTGGCGATCCATTTTCTGCCGAGCGTTGTCTTCGACCTGGTTTCGGCTAATGAAGCCACCTCGATACTCTATCGGTTCGCTGCCCGATCGGAATTGGTGAATCCGGGAGAGAATTTGCCGCGCGACCTGCGTTCCTATTTTCGTCTGCAATTTAAACAGCTAAAGAGTGAGTTCGATCTCCGCCGGTTCGGTTGGGAAGCCAAGCTGCGCATCGGATTGGGGGAGATGCTCATTAATTTTACACGCTGGGAGCTTGATCAAGGGCTGCACAAACCCTCGGCGGAGTCGGTGCAGGACTGGACCCCTCTCGAGCGGGCCCTGCGCTATTTGCGGACGCACATTGCCGAGCCGATTTACGCGCGAGATTTGGCCAAGGCAGCCGGTCTGAGTGAGTCTCGTCTTAAAGTGCTTTTTCACGATGTATTGGGAGCCTCGTGGTCGCACTATTTGCAGGCTCTGCGGATTCGCCTCGCCGCGGCCCGGTTGAGTGAGCCCGGGCAAAGAGTGACTGATGTCGCCATGGATTTGGGCTTCGAAAACCTGAGTCATTTCGATGTAACCTTCCGGTCTTTCATGGGGATTTCGCCGCGAGAATACGTAAAACAGCGCCGGTCCGGCGAGACCGGCCCGGCGCAGAAGTCAGAGTGAGGTTCCCCGATCGGAGGTTGCCTCGAAATACTGCTGTTGATAATTCCCCAACCGTGGGATCGATTTCTATTGGCTCCGCACCCGGTAAAACCTTTGGTTTTCCACCGGGGTAACCGTGAGAGGGCTGGTTGCGCCGGTGACGTCCGTCCATGGACCGGTCACTGTCGGTGCGGATTGAAGCAGGCCGTTGCCGGGCCAGGACAGGATCACTTCCGCTCCATGTAATTGAATTTCAACCGGGCCGGGTTGAATGGACTGACCGGCGGCAATTTGCAATCCCTGCACCGAGGCGCGATTAAGATCCCCGCTGGTGCCGTAGGAAAGGAGGGTGAAACTGCTGCCGGTAAGGCCGCTGAATTTTACATAGTTCCCCGCGGGCGTATTGGTTCCCTCATCGGAGGCACCGTCTGCCTGGATATACTCGCCGGTAAATCCGGAGGCGGGTCTGATACCGAAAGCCACCTGGGTTACCGATCCGCTCGTGATTTCATAGCGCGCCACCCGGCCACCGGACGGCTCGTCATAGTAGACGTAAACGCTGTATCCCTTGTCCGTAAAGGCCGCTGGAATCCCGGTAAGAGTGACGTGCGAGGCAGCGTCGATGCCCCAGCCGTCCAGGTAACCCTTCATCATTCGATTATCGCCCGGGGTATCCGGAGTGGTGTCCACGCTGTAAACGTCCGGCCCGTCGAATGCCACCGATGCCCCATAAACGAGCAGGCCGCTGTCGTCGATCAACTCCGCCAGGCTGCCGCTGGCGGGAGGGTCATTGGTGATGGGCGCGAAGCTATTCCAGTTGGCCACTGGAATCACCCCCGCCACCTCGTTGGTCTCCATTGGATTGGTGAATGGAGCGGCATATTGTGTCCCGGCGCCGAAGTCAATGCTGATAACCGGGTTGGGAGTCGCGGGGACATAAACAAGAACCACGTTCATGCTGGCGGTTCCGGTAGCGCTGCCACCCCGTCCGTCGCTAACCGTGTAAGTGAAACTGTCAGGCCCGCTGAAATTGGTTGCGGGGGTGTAGGTGATGTTGCTGCCGCTCAAGACCACCGTGCCTCCATTGGCCGAAGCCGGACCGGCGGCGGTTACAACCAGCGTGTCGCCATCAGGGTCGGTGTCATTGGCCAGCAGATCGGTTGCATTATAGGTCGCCGACGTATTGATGTTAACCGGCGGCAGGGTGTCGTCGTTAGCTGCCGGCGCGCGGTTCGGCGCCATGGTGCCGCGGGCAACAATCTGAATCCCCTGGACCGATGCCCGGGGCATATCCCCGCTTGTGCCATACGAGGTCAAGGTGAAGGTGCCGGTCCTGATTCCCGTAAACAGAACGTAATTACCCTCCGGCGTATCGGCCCCGGCATCCGCGGTCCCGGTGGCTTCGACGAACGGTTCCGCACCCGGCACCGAGGCCTGCCGGCCATATTTAACTTGATACGCGCTTCCGCCCTTTAATTCGTATCGGGAAATCCTGGGCGGATCGGCAGTGAAACCCTGGAAGTAAACGTAGACGTCATATCCCTTGTCCGTAAAGGCGCTGGGCAAATTGGAAACGACCACCAGTGACGGCGTCGAACTGCCATACCCATCCAAGTAACCGCGCATCATGCGGTTGTTGCCTGGATCATCGGGAATATCCGAGAGCTGATAGTTATTAGGCCCGGTAAAGCTCATGCTGGTGGCTCCCACCACCACGCCACGGCTGTCAACCACGGTGTAGGCTGGGAATTGCCCCTTGTAAGTTGTCAAGGGAGCGCCAATCTCCTGATAGCTATTCCAATTAGCGACGGGAACAACGCCCGCAACTTCACCGGGGTCCATTTGCGATGCCAGGGCGCCGCTCATTGACCCTGCGCCAAGATCGAAACTAATCACCGCGTTTTCGCCTACCGGCGGGATGTATTCCCCAGTCGCCACCGTCACCGATACGGTCCCTTTCGCCGTCCCTCCGCGGCCGTCGTCGACGGTGTAAGTGAACGTATCCGGACCGGAATAATTGGTGGGAGGCATGTAGGTTATGGCGTTGGTTCCAAATGTTACCGTGCCTCCCTTGGACGAAACTGCGTCCGCCGCGACCACAAACAACTGGTCTCCGTCAGAATCGGTATCATTGCTCAACAAATCGCCAAGGCTAATCACCAGCTCTGTGTTCGTGCCGGTCGTGAAACTATTCGCACCCGCGACGGGGAGTTGGTTAGCGGTTTGCTGGGCCGGGACCACCAATTGTATGCCGTTAACCGGTGCCCGGAGAGGGCTTCCGCTTGCGCCATATGCTGTCAGGGTGAAGCTGGTGTTGGTCCAGCCCGCAAACAGGAAGTAATTGCCAGGCGCGGCGGCGTCCTTTTCGGCAATGGCGGTGGACAGAACGTAGGTGCCGGTATCGCCAAAATCCTCATAGGAATTGCGCCCAAAAAACACCTGGCTCCTCGAGCCGCTCCGCACCTCATAACGCGCAACGGTATCGAAGAACGACTCGTAATTGGCATCGAAATAGACATAAACGTTGTATCCCGCGCCGATAAAGCTCGGCGGCAGGTTGCTTACGATGAGCGTCACGGGCGCCGAGTTCGCCCCGCCGTCCACGTGGCCCTTCATCATGCGATAGTCTCCCGGCAAATCCGCTGTTATACACGGCGTCTTAAGTAATGCAGCATAATCGGCGTAGGATCGCGTTCGGTTGCGACCATTCAATAAGCTGTGCGGAAACCTCCTCGGTAAGGTGTTCGAGC
>JAMCZD010000277.1 GCA_023473405.1 Candidatus Omnitrophota bacterium | reverse complement strand
GGCGGCGTCGGGCAATTCGAGTTTGACCTGGGCCACGTGGGGGTTTTGGAGGAGGTCGGCGTTGATTTTGGCGGCTGACTCGGTGATCAAGAGCACCCCGACGTCGATCCGGCGCATCTCGGGCGAAGCGGCCCATTTGAGGAGGGTGACGAGGGCCATGCGCTCTTCGAGGCTGGCGTAGGCATCGGTGGCGTTGGGTATGATCTTCTCGGGGAAATCGATAACGAGCGAGATGCCTTCCCGCTGGTCTGACGAAAGGCGGAGGAAGAACCGGCGCAATAGCGGCGCCAGTTTGATAAACTCGCGCGGCGGTCCTTCCTGCGAATAATGGGTCTGCTCGACCTGGTCATAGATTGCCAGCCATTCGAAGAATCGCTTCTGCATGTCCGCCGAGCCGAAGGTGAGGCCGTCGCCAATGTCATAGAAAAGGAGAAAGGACCGCTCGGGAAAGACGCGGCGAGCCAGGAATGTCTTGAGCGGGACATAGGCAACTCCAGCCCGTTCCTGGACGGGAAAGACGTCGAAGATATTTCCGTGCAGGACGAACAGCGAATAAGTGCCACTGTTCCATCGACGCGCCAGTTCGAGCGCCCAGCCGCGCAAGGGGAGTCGAGCGGGAGCGCCGGCGCTTGGGGATGCGGTGGATTCGGTGGTCATCAGGGTTTTTGCCTGAGGGAAGCCCGTGCTCGAACGGGCAATGGTTTGGGCTCGATGACCGGGGGCGGGCTGGGCGAGCTGAAGCCCACGCGCAAGTCGGTGGCGGGAAGGTCGCCCACGAGGTCTTTGAATTCATCGAGCTCGGCGAGCCACTTATTGGTCTGGTCGAGGTGGACGACGGTGGCATCGATCCGGGCGGTCAGGGCGTCGGCGTTACGGCTGGCAACGGCATCGGCGCGGATGAGTTTGATTTGCTGGTCGAGCCGTTCCTGTTCGGACACGATGAGGGCGAGGTTTTGCCTGGCTTGTTCGATTCGCTGGAGACGTTTCCGGAGCACCTCCAGTCGTTCCTGGCGGGAGCTGAGCAGGCGCTGGCGTGATTCGAGGGCGGGTCCGGCGCCCTGGTCTTTCACCTGGTCTTTCATCTCCTGCAGTTCGGCATTTAACCGGGCCACTTCCTGTTCGGCCTCACGTGTCAGCTCGGGGACGTCTTCGCGGCGTTCGGTCTCGAGAAATCGTTCGAGGGACTCCTCGATGCTCAGGAGGCGCAGGAAGGTCCACATCAGCTCGTCCAGCTTGCGCAGGCGCGGATCCGCCTCCGAGCCGGTGGCGATGGGGCTGTCCACGCTGGCCGCCTCGATGTTTCGACAGACCTCGGCCAGAGCGTCGTAGCGCTGGCGGCAGGCTGGGGAAAGCTCATCCAGGATGGCGTCGCGGCGTTTGATGAAGGCGGCGACTTGGGCCATGGCGGCGGCGCGTCTGGCGGCTTCATGGCGACGATCGACCCACCGCTGGAAGAAAGGCATGTCGGGCAGGTAAATCCAGCTCAGGACATAGGCGGTTCCGCCGGCAATCAACCCCAGGGGCGAAGCGCTGAGAAATCCAAGGCCCAGGGTAATCAACGCCACCCAGCCATGATGCGGGCTGCGCAGGAATTCGCGGCGGTAATTTGGCGGCGGTTCGTCCATGATTCCAAACCGGTTTTAGTCGAGTTTTGACAAATTCGCAATCGCTTTGTGAAAAAGAGCGGGTCGTACAGGGCCAATGCATCAAACCGCATACTGACCCTGCCGGCCCAGGTCGAGTCTTTGCAGCGCGCTGGTTTCGATGGGAACCTTGTGAAACTCGCCTTTTGCAGCATAGTTTTATCCTGCCATGCAATGGTTAGGAAAAAACAAAGACGGATACCGCGGCGAGCGGATTGAGATTCGTGAAATCCTGAGTGATGCCCTTGAAGCGGCGCGCAAACATGGTTGGCAAATCGAGACCCTAGCCGCCGCGCCGGGTCTGATTCTATATGCCGTCAGCCGGGTGATTCCGACCGCCACGAGGAATATCTACCTCTCCACCGGCATTCATGGTGACGAACCCGCCGGCCCCTTGGCCGTCCGCCAGTTGTTGCAGGAGGACGCCTGGCCGGCGCATGCCAATCTCTGGCTGTGCCCGTGCCTCAATCCCACCGGTTTCCCCCTCAACCGGCGTGAGAACGCCGGAGGTATAGACCTGAACCGCGATTATCGCCATCTGGAAAGCCCCGAGATTCGCGCCCATGTCGCCTGGCTGGACCGACAACCCGCCTTTGACCTGGCCCTGGGACTGCATGAGGACTGGGAGACACACGGTTTCTATCTTTACGAATTGAACCCGGACAATCGTCCGTCTCTGGCGGAGCGAGTTATTGCGGCTGTGTCTCGAGTCTGCCCCATCGAGACCGCGCGAATCATCGAGGACCGTCCGGCTCAAAACGGCATCATCCGTCCCCAAATGGACCCCACGCAACGTCCGCGATGGCCGGAGGCATTTTACTTGATCAGTCGCAAGACACGGCTGAGCTACACGCTCGAGGCGCCTTCGGATTTCCCGCTGCCGACGCGAGTGGCGGCGCTGGCAACAGCCGTAAACGCCGCCTGTAATCAGGGGCCAATCACCCCCTCTCCTGTGCTCTACGCCCGCGGGTGACCGATGGCCTAGTATTTCCCGCTCATATTTGCGGTGTGGACTCAATTCTGTCCTTTCAGTTGAAGTTGATACTCGCGAAGCCGCGCCTCGCAGGTCTTTATCAGTCCGCGCATCCATGCATTCCCCCTTGTCAAGCCGTCGATGTCTTCCGGGTGTTCGGTGGTGCGAGCTATCGCACGCTTCACGCCCTTGTTCAGGATTTTAATGCGCTTCTTCATCAATGCGATTCCTTCTTGAGGCGTCATCTTCTGGATGCCGTCCTCTTCTTCATCGTCAATTTCCATAAGGACATCAATTTCTTCATCGGTGAATATCTCGTATTCGTCTTCCATAATTACTCCATTTGTTCCGCCAACCGGATCACCCAGCGTGCAAACTCGGTTGCGAGTCTACATTCGTGGTTAGTGGTTAACGTCGCACCGGTTTCTTCACGCAATGAAACTGTAATCGTAGGGCTTGCGCATTTCGCGGCTCAGCCACTGGTTCGCTTCCTGGTCGTCAACGAATTCTTCGCGCTCCGGATTCCATTTCAGCGGGCGACCGAGCCGGACCGCGAGGACGCCCAGGTGCGCCACGGTGATCGAGCGATGGCCAATCTCGGCGTCGCAGATGGGGGCCTTGCGGGACCGGACGCAGTCGAAGAAGTTGCCCATGTGATTGTCGCTTTTGTAGAGCCGGATGGCGCCGCTGGGCAATGGTTCGTCGAGCAGTTCCGGCTTGCTGGCTTGAATCTTTTCGCGATTCACGAATATCCAACCCTCGGTTCCTTCGCACTTGCCGCCGGTTTCGAG
>JAMCZD010000515.1 GCA_023473405.1 Candidatus Omnitrophota bacterium | reverse complement strand
TATGGGATTCGATCTTGAAGGCGATGGCCAGGCCGTCGCCGATGTCCACAATTCCGGCGTTCTCCTCGCCGGCGCTGACGAGTATTTTTTTCGATTGGGTGGGAAAAAGCTTCAACAACGGGCGAGTGCTCTTATACGAGCAATGTTCGCTCCACATCACCGAAAAGATGCCGAGCTCGGTGTAGGTGGGTTCACGGCCCAGGATGCTTCGGATGCGGGCGTATTCCTCGGGGGTGAGGTTATGTTGTTTGACTAATTCGGGAGTGATTACAGGATCAGGCTTCATTTACCAATGGCCGGGTTTCCAGCGCGTGAATCATGCTCTTAAAAATCCACAGGCCATCGGCGCTGCCGAGCAGCGGTTCGCAGGCGCGCTCCGGATGCGGCATCAGGCCGGCCACGTTGCGCTGGGCGTTGCAAATGCCGGCGATATTCAACAATGAACCGTTCGGGTTGGACGCCTCGGTCGGTTCCCCGCGGGCATTGACATATTGCCAGAGGATTTGACCGCGGGCCTCGAGTTGCGCCAAGGTGGCGTCGTCGGCAAAGAAACAGCCTTCTCCATGGGCCACGGGGACGCGCAGGAGTTTGCCGGGCGGGATTTGACCGGTAAACGGCGAATCGGTGGTGGGTGTTTTTAGAAAGACGTGTTCGCAGCGGAACTGCAGCGAGCGATTTCGGACCAGGGCTCCAGGCAACAGACCCGCCTCGCACAGAATCTGGAATCCGTTGCAGATGCCGAGCACCAGGCCGCCGGCCGCCGCAAAGTCCAATACCGCCGGCATGATCGGGCTGAACCGTGCTATCGCCCCGGTGCGGAGATAATCCCCATAACTGAATCCGCCGGGAATGACGACCGCGTCCGCGGGGCCGAGGCTGGTTTCTTTATGCCAGAGCAGCCGGGCGGAATGGCCCAGGACGTTGCGCAGGGCATAGACACAATCCTGGTCGCAATTGGAGCCGGGGAATTGCAGGACGGCAAAGTGCATTATGAATCGGAAAGCTCGAGCCGGTAATCCTCGATCACCGGGTTGCTCAAGAATTTGTGGCAGGCGTGGTCCAACTGTTGGCGCGCGGTTTCCGGGTCGCCGGTGGTTTCGATCTCGAGGTAGTGGCCCACGTGGACGGCTTCGCTGCCCTGATACCCCAACTGCTCGAGCGCGCGTTGGACGGCTTTTCCCTGGGGATCTACGACCGCCTTTTTTGGGGTAATGATGATTTTTGCTTTCATGGTTTGGCGCGGCAGCTCAGGCGGAATTTCCCGAACTTTCGCAAGGAATGTAGTCGACCGGCTCGAATCGCAGGCCGCCGTTGCAAGCGAAAAGATCGCCCAGGCGCAAGCGGAGTTTTGGCAGGTCTATGCCGCCAACCGCGGTCTGGTCCGGCACGTAATAGAGGGTGAACCGGTCGTCCGATTCCTGTCTGAGTTGGTAATGCACGATTCCATCGAAGCCCTCGAAGCATTGATCAATCTGGCTTACGCTGACCCGATGGCCGCGGGTGCTGGTCAAGGCGTCCTGAGCCCGACCGTGCAGTTCGAAAGCGGTCTGGAACCGGGCGGGCCTGGCGCGGACGAGGTCGCCGATGGAATATCGGATCAGGGGCATGTAATGATTTGTCAAGGTGGTTACGACCAACTCGCCCACGCCATCCTCACCGGCGTTGATGATCTCGAGAAACGCGGATGCAACGTTGGGGAGCATGCGACCGGCTTCGTCTTCCATGAGCAGGTGGCCGGTTTCGGTGGACCCGTATAAGTTGAATACGGGCACGCCGAAGACGCGCTGCAATCGGCGGCGATGGACCACGCTAAGAAACTCGTAGCTGCTCAGGATGAACTTCAATCCGGGCAGGCGAATGCCTTGCTCCTCGCAATACCGCGCAAAGAGCACGCCATATACCGGGTCGAGATCGAGAAATGCCGGCTGCCATTCGAGGGTTTCCTCGACCATCCTGGACAAGGCGGTTTCCGACCAGAGAAACGGGTGGCGGGACAAATTGACGAACAGCGCCTGGTCAACGATGCGGTCCGATCGCGCCAGCGTGCCGGTGTAGCACAATTCGCTGCTGCATACGGGAGAAGTGATGGTTACCCGCCGGACCGGCGATTCAATGGCGCGCGCCACCCAATCGTTCAATTGGAGAATGGCGCGCTCCTGCTCACTCCACCAACCCCGGGCAAGCAATAACGGCGTGGCCGGCTCCAATGTGCCCGAGGTCCGTTCGAGTTCGACCAAATCCCGGTCAAGCAGGCTTCTCAATTCGACGTCGGGCGGGAGGAAATTATGGGGAAACCCGTGGCGAATCTCGCGTTTGGAAATGACCGGCAGCGACCGAAAACAATGGAGGAATTGGTCCGTTTGTTCCGGGCACCCGGACCGCGGGGCCCGCCCGCGATACAGGGGAACCTCAGCCAGCCATCGAGGAAGGGTCTTTGCCATCCGAGCAATCTGGACGGAGTCTTCCACCCATTCTGCCGTAGTGATCATCCCGGTTTATGCCTTGCCGCCAAAGAAGACGTGGTCATCCAGGTCAAGCAGGTCGAACCAGGTAACAATGTCCTCGCGGTGCGAGGCCAATTTACGATGTTCTTCCTGGAAGAAATCGCGTGATTCGACATCCATTGGCGCGCGCCTCTCCTGGTAATCCGACCAGCAGGCGATCTGATATGGCTCGGGTTTCTTTTTCGAGTTGGCATTGATCCAGGCCAGGATTTCGCCATCGCCTTTGCCGGCGGCCAATTGCGCCTTGAGCGCCTCGGCATCGATCCCCACAAAATTTAAAAACCGCTGATCGGTTGGACAATTGAAGTTGTATTCCCCGTTTTTGCCGATGATGGTTGCGCGCCCTTTGTCCAGCATGCGCGGCAGGATAACATATCCACCCAGGCGAATGCGTGGGCTCCGGGGCGGTCGTTGAGTCAAATCAGGTGCTGCAATTGCCATAATTTTGCCTTTCTTCCCATTTAAATGGACTTTGGGTTTGCAGCCATGGAAAAGTTATGGGCTGCTCCAAATAGACAGTTTAAATTGCCTTCATTTAATCAGAAATCAAGAGCCCGCGCCACTGGCCGCGCTTATCTGCGGGGCGAGCCCGACGGCTCTTAAACCTCAGAACGCGCGCCTTCTCACTATCAGTTCGATCTGAAATCGTTGGGAGCAATGGCCCAAGGCCTCGCCCAGCTAGGTGTTCTCCGGCGTATCACTTGGCGCCGTCGATGGCACCACCTGTGGTTCGACCTCGAAGGCGATTCCCGGCGATGTGCTCGAAGGAGACGCCGTGGCATTCGTTGCTAACGCTGTTGGCGTGGGATCCGGGCCGGGCTGGGAAAGAGCGGGCTCTTCCGGCGGCTTGGCCGCGGGCTCGGGAGTTGCCGCCGTGGACTCCACCGTTTCCTGGGGCAGCTCG
>JAMCZD010000327.1 GCA_023473405.1 Candidatus Omnitrophota bacterium | reverse complement strand
GGTCATCGCGCCATTCGCGCCAGGACACCCAACGCCGACGACAAGGCCCCTTGGTGGCATATCCGCACCTCGACTGCTCCGTCCGTCGGTTACAACCCCACCAACAGTCCACCGCGAATCAGGACAAGGACATTATTAGTAAGCCCGGCGGCCACCTTTTCGCGGACGGCGTCGCGGGCCTTGGCAATGGTGGCGAACGGCGCGGCGGCATTGCCGGGATTCGAGTCCTTGCCGTCGGGGGCAACATAGAAGTCCGCCTTGTTTTCAGGTGCTGGCGCCGCGGCGAAGGTGTTTTCGGCGGGCACAGCCCAGGTTAATCCAATCGTTCCTGATAACAAAACAACGGATAGGAAATCTCGGGTCATTATTGTGGCTCCTTTCAACAAATGGACTCAGGGATAGTGAATCCCACATCGAATGATTGAATGTGGAAATGGGCTTTGGCGCTCCTCGGGCAAGACAGAATGGCTGTTGATCAGGCTCATCTCTCACAGTTATTGGTGCATGCTTCCGTTTCGATGGGCCGGGGTCAAGCCGAAATTGGAGTCGGTTCACGCCGGCTGCTACGAGGATAGCGTCGATCGCCAGTTCGACCATTCTACCCCCCAGACCGAAGGATAGAACAGAGTGTGCTCTGTCCCAGGGTCTGGCGAGTAACGACCGAGCACGGCTATGGGTTATGCCTCAAAGCCGGGGCGGTTGGTGGGGCAAACCGTGGGCTTCGGCTACCGCTGCGCAGGTCAGCCGCCCCGCCTGCGCGTTGATGGCGCCGAGCAAGGCCGGCTGGCAGGCACAGGCCTCGGCCAGGCCGTGATCGGCCAATAATTCGATGTAGCGGTAGGTGACGTTGGTCAGGGCTTGCGTTGCGGTTCGCGCATAAGCAGCCGGCATGTTGGCTACGCAGTAATGAGTGATCCCTTCCTCGACAAATACCGGATCGTGATGGGTAGTCGGCCGCGAGGTTTCGGCGCAGCCGCCCTGGTCGATGGCAATATCGACCAGCACGCTGCCCGGGTGCATGCGGCGGAGCATGTCGCGCCGGATCAACCGGGGGGCGCGGGCACCCGGCAACAGCACGGCGCCAATCAGCAAGTCCACCGCGGGCAGAAGTTCGAGCAAATGGGCTTCGCTCGAGTAGAGCGTGTGCGCTGTGTGCAACGTGATATCCAGGAAACGCATCCGTTCCACGTCCACCTCGAGAACGGTGACGTCGGCACCCAGCCCCGAGGCCATGCGCGCGGCGTTGATCCCCGAAATCCCGCCGCCGAGAACGACCACGCGTCCCGGCAATACGCCCGGCACGCCGCCGAGGAGAATTCCTCGCCCGCCGCACTGTTTGCCCAGCAAATAGCCGCCCACGAGGATCGACATGCGCCCGGCGATCTCGCTCATCGGTTCGAGCAACGGGAGCCGGTGATTGACCTCGGTGGTTTCGTAGGCCAGCGCCGTGATGCCGGACTTCAGCAGGATCTCCGTCAGAACCCGGTTGGCGGCAAGGTGCAGGTAAGTAAACAGGATTTGGCCGGGTCGGAGCAGCGGATATTCCTCCGGCAACGGTTCCTTGACCTTGACCACCAAATCGGCCGCAAACGCGGCGTCATGGCGGTCGACGACTTTCGCTCCGGCCTGGGAGTAATCGGCGTCCGGGTAGCCGGCGCCGGCCCCGGCGGCTTTTTCGACCAGGACCTGGTGGCCGCGTCGGATGAGTTGGTAGGCTGCCGACGGGAGCAGTCCCACGCGGTCCTCCTGCGGTTTAATTTCCTTGGGTACCCCGATGATCATATTATAAGATGTTCGCTGCCAGTTCGGCCAGTTCCGAACGTTCGCCTTTCTGCAGCTCGATATGGGCAGCCACCGGCTGTGTCCGGAACCGGCTCACGACATAATTAAACCCGTTCGAAGACGAATCGACGTACGGATTATCGATTTGGTAAGGGTCGCCGGTAAAGATGATTTTCGAGCCATGCCCCACCCGTGTAACGATCGTCTTGACTTCCAATGGAGTCAGGTTTTGCGCCTCATCGATCACGATGAATTGATTGGCAATGCTCCGTCCGCGGATGTAACTGAGGGCCTCGACCACGATATTGCCGGAACGCATGAGGTCCTGGGTGCGCCGATGCTCGCTGCCCATGTTGAGATCGCCCAGCAGCTCGAGCACATCATAAATGGGCTGCATCCAGGGCTGCAGTTTTTCCTCCAGCGAACCGGGCAGAAATCCGAGTTCCTTCCCCATCGAGATGGTGGGGCGGGCAACGACCACCCGGCGATACTCGCGGTCCTGCATGGTCCGCTTGAGAGCGGCTGCGAGGGCGAGGAGCGTTTTCCCGGTGCCGGCCTTGCCCATCAGGGTCACCAACCTGACCCGCTCATCGAGCAGGGCGTCCAGGGCGAATCGCTGTTCGCGGTTGCGCGGTTTAATGCCCCAGATACCTTCGCGGCAATCCAGGATGGGAACGGCTTTGACGCCGGCGAGGTCCACTTTGGCCAGGGCAGTGCGCTTGGGGTTGGCGTCTTCGATGAGGGTGCAATACTCGTTCGGGCAAAGCGGACCGTTGCCGGTCAGTTCGAGTTCGCCTATGGCGCGGAATTGGGCCATCTGTTCCGAGCTGACGGTCCGTTCGAACATCCCGGTGTACAAGTCCTGCAGCAGGACGCGGTCCGTTTCATAGTCTTCAGCGGCCAATCCAAGGGCATCAGCCTTGATCCGGAGATTGATATCCTTGCTAACCAGGATGACGGGGACTTTCGGGTTCGCCTTTTTCACCTCGAGGGCGAGCCCCAAGATGTGGTTGTCCACCGTATTATTGCCGGGAATGGCGCAATGCGGCGCGTCGGGCTGCTGAAAAGCGATGCGCAACCGCCCGCCATTGGATAATTTGACCCCCTCGCTCAGCCGCCCCTGGCATCGCAAGCCGTCCAGTGTCCGGGAGACATTGCGGGCGTTTTGCCCGAGATCGGAGGACTCGCGTTTGAAGCGGTCGATCTCCTCGATCACCTCGATTGGGAGCAGGAGGTGGTTATCGGCAAAGCTGAGCAACGAATTGGGGTCGTGCAACAAAACGTTGGTGTCCAGAATGTAATACTTCACAGCGAAAGAATAATCCACTATGCGCCTGCCGTCACCCGGTTTAGCTTGATTGGAACTCTATTTGCCGTGCGACGAGGTTTTCACGCAATCACGGCTTCGAGCCCGAACAATTGGCTGTAAGCCAGCAGTTCCTTCCGATAATCGCCGTAGAAAATGATCTGGTGAAAACCGGGAAAGGCGAGCAAATCCGGTTCGCCGTCCAATTTGATCATGACCGAAACCACGCAACCGCCGGCGGGTGGAACGGCAACGTTCTCCACCACCGTTCCGGTTGAGACCAGCATTTGCGGTGGCGCTTCCTTTGTCCCCGGTTCAGAGCGGTAGG
>JAMCZD010000019.1 GCA_023473405.1 Candidatus Omnitrophota bacterium | reverse complement strand
AACCGGTAGAAACTCAAAGGTGGATTCGCCAAGGCCAGCGTGTTGGTTGACCCGGGGGTAGGAATAGTCATGAATCGGGCCGGGTTTGCCGTGCCGTCGGGGTACCGGCCTTGGCTGACGTCGTTGGTCTGGTTGCCAAATACCACCGTATCGACCCATTGCCCATTAGGCGCGGCTAAACCAATGGCACCACCAATGCGGTCGAGGGTGAAATTGGCGTGCAGGTCTGAATCGATTCCATTCAGGCCGGTTTGTGCATCAGCCCAGACCAGAAGAAACCCCCTGGAAGGAATCGTCGTGCCGGTTGGAATCTGCCACTGTCGCGGCTGACTGAGGAAACTGGTAAGATACCAACCCGAGATATCCACCGCTGCAGTCGTGGGATTATACAGCTCGAACCAAGGCGAATAGGTTCCGTGGGCGGGATCAGGCAAGGTGGCGGTATTGGCCGCGAGCCATTCGTTGATGACCACCGCATTCAACGTCGGGTTCTCGGTGTTGGTATATACCACAGTCACTACGTTGCTGGCGCCGGGAACCCACTGGTTGGCCTGGTTGTAACCGATCAAAGTGAACACATTGGTGCCTTCCTCGAGGTGAAGCGGCAAGGACCAACCGGTGACCGTATTCCAGGTAACCGGAGCGATAATGTCGTTCACGGTTATGGTCTTTACCTCGATAGGGGCCGAACCGGTGAGGGCAATGGTGTCTCGGTTCGTGACGATTAGAGCGGAACCGTTGACGGTGAAGTTGGCGGCGACGTTCAAGAGCTGACCCAAGATATAGGCACGCCGGCTGCGTATCCACGATTTGATCGAGGCGGGAGAAACCACGGAAATGCCGTTCTCACGCAGCGCGTTGTATTTTGCATCGAGCAGCGGATCAACGTTGGCATTGAGCAGCGGTCCATTGGCGGCGTCACTAAGGGCCTGGAAATAGATACGCCGGAAGGCAGGCGTTTTGTACATCCGATCAATGGTCGGGTCGCCCACTTCAAAAAGGTCCGACGTAGGACCGGTCCCATAATCAGAACGCAGCGAAACGTCAATGTCCCAAATCAACATCTGCCATCGACCCGAAGGCGTTTTGTAGGCAAACATATTCGCCCCGTTTCGGTAGCCGTAGCTGTCCCAGTTGCCAACGATATGTTCCACGGCGAAGTTCCGCATCCATTGGTCCACGTCAACCAGCGATTGGACCTGGTCGACATACGTGGATGTTGAACCATTCAGGGCGTCAACCAAGGCGAACAGATTGTCATAGTTGTTGGCCGAGGCCTTAACGGCGTGCTTGGGCCAATTCCATCGGTACCGCGCGAGTTTCTTAACCCCGCCGGACATGAAGTTTTGCAGGGTTGCGGGAGTGGGAACGAAATCGCCGGGATTCGAATCGGAAAATTCGAACCAAAGCGCGGCCTTGAACAAGTCACCGTCAGCCTCATTTGGATAGCATTCATCGATGACATCGGCATTGGGTATCTGGGTATCCTCCATAACGATCCCCCTTTTTACTCCTATGACATAAAGATTGACATATCGGCGGTGATTATGGTATATACCGATTTGTTCGGCTATCCAATAAGCCGTTTGCTCACGTTGGGTAGTGTCGTCATCGTTCAGGTTGCCCGGATAACAAATCTTCAAGTCCGTGGCGCCCAGAAACTGGTCGTCCCGC
Source organism: Candidatus Omnitrophota bacterium (assembly GCA_023473405.1). GTDB lineage: Bacteria > Verrucomicrobiota > Verrucomicrobiia > Limisphaerales > UBA1319 > JAMCZD01. Next base: position 1,742 of record JAMCZD010000019.1, on the reverse strand, counting down.
GGAAAATGAAAGATGTAATCGCACCAGGAGCCGATGGGGCTGTCGAAGCCGCGGGTTTTGTAAGGGCTGCCGGTATAGACGGCGCCCGCATTGTAGATGACGCGCTGGTTGCCCGGAACGAAGGTGGCATCGATGGGCAGGTTGCTTAAGCCCTCGCGGTTTTTCCACTGGTTCAGCGACGCCTGGGTAATCCAAAGGCGGTATGTGCCGAGGCTGCCGGCTGGTTGCGGATCGCCAAAACGAACCAGGCACTCGCGAGTAGGGGCGTCACTGGGGAATTGGCTGGTGACAGGAGACGAGGCTTTATCGGCGGCTTGGATATAAAAGGCTATCAGGGCATTGGCGGCCTGGCCGGGGACGGTTGCGCTATAGACTTCATCGCCGGCGACGGCGTCACCGCCGGTGCCGTCGTCCGTCATATTGACAGTGGTGTAACCAGTATTGGGGTCCAGGCGATAGTGCAACTGCACGTAATCGAGGCCGTCGGGGTCATCGACCCTGGCGGTTACCACCACCGGTTCCTTCGCGGCGGGGAGGACGGGTGAATGCGTGACGTCGTAGATGGCGGGACCGGCATTGGCCACCGCCCGGCTATTAGGCGCGCCGGGTGTTCCCAGGTTGGACGGCAAAGGCATCGCGCCGCTGGCTTCGAGCCAATTCCCGTGCAAGCGGAGGACGATTTCGGGAAACCCGCGCAACCATCGCACCCGGGCCCGCAGGGTGGCGGTGGAACCGACGCCGAGAGACGTGGTCAGTCTCGTCCGAATCCGATTCCCTCCGCTATCGCCTTCGCCGGTAGACCGGATATGAAGGGAGCGGGAACTATTATAGCCGGCGCCGGTTTCGAGTGAGGATAGGCTGTGATTGCCCTGGAAATACCATCCGGATACGCCGGACTCGAAAGTCGAGTTGGCAACCAGATTGGGACCGGCCGTGCCTGCTCTTACTTCCACGTTGTCGATCAAGCATTCGCCTTCGCCAAGGAGGAGAATATGCAACGAGTCAGCGGCGTAGCTTGAGTTGCCCAAGTCCAACGTCCCGGTGCACTCGATAGTTGTCCAGTTGGTGGACTTGCTGCTCTCGTCGCTATCGGCCCAATTGCAAGCCAGCCGGTGGTCGGCGCGGGCGTCGATTAACTCGAGGCTGCTGCCTCCGCCATCGGACCATCTGCCCCAGCGGCCCCCGGTGCCGAAGCTGACCTCATCCACCACGATGTAGGGATAATCGGCGGTCGTGTCATTAGTCGCCGACGGATTGGCGGACCGGTCCGGCATGGACAGGGTCAGATGTTCCCCGCGATTGGACAAGGCGCCCTTGAAATCGCCCACTGTATTACCGGGATTGAGGTTGGGATATTGGGCGAACAAGCGGGTTGCGTTACGGGCAAGGATCTTATAACCGCGAGCAGGAATTACCGTTCCTGCAGCGAAAGTGAACTGAATACCGCCCGTGAGTTTCCAAAGGCCAAGGTCGACTGCATTGGTGCCTTGGTTGTAAAGCTCGATGTACTCGTCGTCGCTGTTCTCCGAAATCGGATGATACATGATTTCGTTGATGACCACGTCGCGAATCAACAATGGGCTGTTGTGGGCGTTGGGGGTCACTGAAGACAACTCGTGGAAGGCAGGCGCTCCGTCCGGATAACGCCCCATGGAAACACCGGACGCCTGGCCGTCAAACTGAACCGCATCGATGACGCGGGTTCGATCCGGATTAACGAGTTTCTGGCGAATGCGCCGCAG
>JAMCZD010000293.1 GCA_023473405.1 Candidatus Omnitrophota bacterium | reverse complement strand
ATCCCGTTCTGATAGATTTCGTTGATCTCGGCTGGCGAAAGGTTCGTGCTCCAGACAGAGGCCTCGGCAATATCCCCTTTAAACAGGTGATTCGCGCCATCCTGCCTGCAGCCGATGTCCAGGTTCACCGTGTTGAGCAGTGTATCCGTCAGGCTGTCGGCCGACGTATCTCCCGTCGCATCCTGTCCGTCCACGTAAATCCGCACTCCCATGGCCAGGCCGGAGCCGTCGTAGGTGAAAGCGACGTGATGCCATGCATTGTCGAGGACGACTGTGGGGGAATTGACCTGGATGTAATTCGCGCCAAAGTTGTTGATGAGCCACACCGTTAACCGGTTGGCACCATTGGTGTTTCCCGTCAGGGTGCCCACATGCATCTCCCAGCCGGTATAGGCCCCGCCGTTGAGCATCTTGCCGATGATGGCGGAGTCCTGGCTAAGACCTTTGATCCACGCGGTGGCGGAAAATGGAGTGTAAAGGTCGAATGCAACGGCGTTGGTTCCAGCCTTGATGTAGCTGCTCCCATCGAGGCTGGCGGCCTGAATGCCGGCCCGAGGCCCCTCCGTATACGCCGCCGCGCCCACGAACACGCCGTTGTTGGTGCCATAATTGTCCGCCACGTTGGCGTTAAGTGTCCACAGGCTGACCAGGTTTTCGAGATTCAGCCCCTGGGCCTCAGTGGAACACTCAAACACTGCGCCGACGAACACCGAAAGGATTATGCGAGTCAGTTTCATACGAGAATGCGGTTTATCAAATGCTGCCGATTTGTAGCAGCAGAAGCAAATTCGGGCTACGCCATCCTTGACAAAATCTGATGGTTTTTTAACAGTGACGGCATGCCAACTGTTCCACAGCGAAAGGGTCCACACTTCGAGAACGTCCCCGTCCCCGAAGCGGCGTCGTTTACCTTCCGGGAATTCAGGTGGTCCCATTTCCCCTTCAACTGGCATTACCACCCCGAACTGGAACTGACCCTCATTGTCTCGGGATGCGGCCTTCGATTCGTGGGGGATTCAGTCGAACATTTTGACGATGGCGATCTCTGTCTGCTGGGAGCCAACCTGCCCCACTGTTGGGCCTCGGAAGCCAAGGCACCACGCGGGGTGTGCTCGCTGGTGATTCAGTTCCGGGCCGATCAGTGGGGCGAGAAGTTGTTGCAGTTGCCGGAAACGAGAGCCCTCCAGCGCCTCCTCGAGGGCGCGCGGCAAGGGCTAAGCGTGCGTGATCCTACGCGTCGCGGCGTCGGGCAGATGATGCTCGAAATGACGAAAACGCCCGCCGGTTCCTGGCAGCGCCTGAACCACCTGTTTGCGGTGCTGGGCAAATTGGCCGAATGCACCGATTGCGCCCCGTTGGCCTCCAGCAGTTACGATCTCGAGGCGGCTCACAAAACGCAGGGAACGCTGGGCCGCATTCTTGGCTTCGTCCACGCCAATCTTGGCGCCAATCTCACCCAGCGAGCGGTGGCTGAGGCCATGCACATGTCGTCGCCGGCGTTCAGCCGCTTTTTCAAACGGGTGCTGGGCAAGACCTATGTGGCTTACGTGAATGAACTGAAAATCCACCAGGTCTGTCGCGCGTTGATCGAAACGAACCAGACCATTGCCGAGACGGCGTTTGCCGCCGGCTTCAACAATCTCTCCAACTTCAATGAGCAATTTCGCCGCCGCAAAGGAATGTCGCCCTCCGCCTACCGACAAAAGCTCGGCAACGGCCTGAGCCACGAAATCCCGGGCTCGGCGAACGACTGGCTGGGTGCATTCAAGTAGGCCACCACCGTTCTGGATGACGAGCGGCTCAAAAATTCACCGGGGCGGGAAGTGTCAAATTATTCGCATGAATTCAATTGCGGATCGGCTTATGGCCGTATTTACGTGTTTATTACTCTTATGAAGACGACCATTGATTTGCCCGATGATGGCCTCCGGCAAGTCAAGCCCGCCATCGAGGTCAATTCGGCGCCAACGGTCGAACGCCATAAGACGCCGCTGGCCCGTTATTACCTCTCGAAGCCGGTGCGGAGCCTGCTTGAATACGGACTGGTTAAGCCGACGGCAACGTTCTTCGACTACGGGTGCGGTCATGGGACCGATGTGAATGGCCTTATGCGAGACGCTTGGTTCGCCCAAGCGTGCCCTGCAAATATTCATCCGCCGGGGTGGAGCCGAAACCATGAGGCAGGCGGCGGAATGAACCGCTGCCAGAGTTTCAACAACGCATCAAGGTGGATTTGAGAACGCGCCGGGTACAGGCATTCGATCATCGCGGGTCCGGGCAGTTGTTGTATTTCAAAGAAAGATTCCTCCCAGCCGGCCATCCGGGTCGTGCGGAAATGGAGGCGTTCAGTGCAGGGCTTCGAAAACTTGTAATTTTGGAAAGTGCAGCCTTCGGTCCAAACCGCCCGGAATGGCTGCAGCTTCTCGATCGGCAGGGGCTAAACGAGAAGTTGAACAAGCGTAAAGGGGGAGGGCAAACCGTCCAGCCAAAATGAACCGCTTATACAAGCATAAGGACACCTCGCTAACCTCGCCCTATCAATAGGCTTACGACGTTTTGGATGAAGGATTTTGATTCTGAGACGATGACAGCAAGCCGGAGTGTTCCGTCGTCCGTCTGTTCCGGCGATAGGGCCAGGATGTCCGCGATCTGCTCTTCGCGCTGGCCCAGCCATTCGGCGTAGTCGTCGAGGAAATACCAGCCGAAACGGCGCCTCACACCAAGCTCATGTCGAATCATGTAGCGGCTGAGGACAATGCCCATCAACTCGCGGGCGTTCCGTCCGCGTTTGGCAGCGCGGAGGACAATGTCGCCGGAAATCTCATTGGCGTCGTTGATGAACCGATCGGTTAGATCGCGGTATTCGGCATCACTCAGCTCGAGGTTTAAGTCTTTCACTCGGCCGAAGACCATTGTCCGAAGCAAACTGAGAGGCGCGGTCGAGGAAATCAGTATGTTTCGCCCCTGCGTGGCACCTTGCTTGTAACGAATAACCTTAACGTTTTGATTGAGCAGTTGCCGGCGATCGAGCAATTCGTCGTAATTCACCACCCAATTCCCGAGGTTATGAACCTCCTTGAAGATACTGGCGGTAATCGGGTCGTTGAAGTCGAGCTTTCGCGCGGGAAGGAGACGCTTGCCCTCAACACCGTCCCAATCGCCTTTGAGGAAGGTGGTATTGTCCACGCGATTGGACGTTTCGTAACCGATTTGAAAACGATCCAGGTAGTCGAAGATCGTTATCGCTTGGCGGCGAGTTTCAGACAGGTTCCCGCCAAAGATGTTGTTGTACCAGCAATTCTCATTTTGTTTGGTCCCGGGGCTGTGCCTTGTGGTCCCAGCTGTTGAACGAGAGTCCCAGGGGTGCGCTGGGGGTGCCGCTGAGGCCTGCGGGTGTCGCCCTATGGAGGGCAAAGGCC
>JAMCZD010000299.1 GCA_023473405.1 Candidatus Omnitrophota bacterium | reverse complement strand
ATTGCGGGTTGTGCATCGACGTCCGAACCAGAGGCATATCAGAATTTGAAGAGCAAAGGCGTAGCGCGGACTCACGCGGAAGCAGGAAACGCCACTTATTCGGTGGAACGTCTACCGGTATTGGGTGCGACCTCCAATAGCCTGACACTCGAGTGGGTATTGCGCGAGGTTGTGAGCAACAATCCCTCGATCAAGGCTGCTAAGGCGAATTGGAAGGCAATGGAGCAGCGAGTTCCCCAGGCGCGTGCGTGGGAAGACGCCCGCGCGGAGTTCAATACGGCCGCCGGACGCTTTGTAAGTATGCCTCCAAATTCGATGCCGGATCAGATGTTCTCCGTCGAACAGATGTTCCCACTCTCCGGCAGGAACCGGCTGCGGGGCCACGCCATCACGGCAGAAGCCGCTGCCGCCTTCGAGCAGTTGCGCCGCCGCCAGTTGGAGATCACCTCCCGCGCGCGCTCCAGTTATTACCGGCTGGCCAATGCCTACGAGCAGTTGGACTTGAATCGCGAGAATACCGAACTGCTCAAGCAGATCGTCGGGGTTGGTCGTGCCCGATAATCTGTGGACATGTCGAAGCGATCTATACTAGATAAGTCTGTGGCAGCCATTCGGCTGAAAATGTTGGTTTTAGTCTGTCATCCTCGATGAATCCATCGGTCGGGCCAGACGACCAGGCCGGCATTCTGCGGGTGCCTTGGCCACATGTTCATTTCCCGTTTATCCAGGAGTTCCGCCATTACTCCTGGGAAAAACTGGGACACGACCTTGTCGCAGGCGCCACACTCACCCTGGTCTCGATTCCGCAGGCGATCGGTTTTGCCTTGATTCTCGGTCTGCCGCCCATGACGGTGATTCTGTCGGTGGTGGTTGGAGGATTTGTCAGTGCGCTGTTCTTTTCTTCTTACCATCATGTGTTCGGACCGACCACTTCGGTTTGCCTCATCACGGCGGCGACCGTTGCGACCAATGCCAACCTCGGTCTGCACCCCTTGCAACTGGCGGCCTACCTGGCGTTGCTGATCGGCATTGCCCAATTCGTTGCCGGCCTGTTCAACTTTGGCGAGGTTACGAAATTCATATCGCGCTCGGTGGTGGTTGGCTACACGGCGGCGATCGGCATCTTGTTGATTGCCAGTCAAATCCATAACGGTCTGGGCTTTCAGAGTCCGGCGGGCGAGAGCTTCATTCGGACTTTGACGGATGTGGCGCGGGGAGTGCATACGGGCCTTTTTACATGGTGGGCCATCGGCATCTCTCTGCTGACGCTGGCGATGTTCGAGCTCATCAATCGATACCGGCCCAGTTGGCCGGGACCCTTGATCGTGCTCTCATTCCTCGGAATCGCAGCACGCATTTTTGCGCATTTTCACTCTGCCGTCCCATTTCGTCTGGTCCGGGATGAAGGCGCGTTGTCGGCGGCAATCCCAACCTTGACTCACTTGCCGGCTTTGTCGGAGCAATTGAACGTCATTCATCATATCGCCAGCGCGGCCATCGCCATTGCCATCATAGGAATGCTCGAAGCGACGGCCATTACCAAAACCCTCGCCGCCAGGAGCGGACAACTCCTCGATCCCAACCAGGAACTGTTAGGCATGGGCGCTGGCAATATCGCCGCCGGCTTGTTCGGGGTCACACCCGGCTCTTCGTCGTTCACGCGATCGGCGGTGAATTACCAGAGCGGAGCTGCCTCCCAGCTTTCCTCGATGCTGAGCAGCGCGGTGGTGCTGCTCATCCTCTTGTTCCTGACGCCGGTGTTCAATTACATTCCCGTGCCCGCACTCGCCGCGCACCTGATGCGCGTGGGTTACCGGTTGATCAACCGCCCGCAAATCCGCGTCTCAACGCGTTCGACGCGTTCGGACGCCTTTGTCTTTTTTGTGACCTTGGGCGCCGCGCTGTTTCTGAGGCTTGATACGGCCATTTACGCCGGCATCGGCGCCGCGCTGGCCTTGTTTCTGCAAAAGACCAGCACGCCCACCCTCGCGGAATACACCTTTAACGAGGTGGGGCAACTGGCCGAGTTGGCAGACCGCAATCAACGCACTCATCCGCAAATCTCCATTATCCACGTCGAGGGCGAGCTGTTCTTTGGCGCGGCGGACCTCTTCCAAAGCCAGGTCCGCCAATTGGCCAAGGATGAAAACATCCGCGTCTTCATTCTACGCATGAAGAATGCCCGTCACCTGGACGCCTCGACCATGATGGCGCTGGAATCGCTCTGCGATTACTTGCGCAAGACCGGCCGCTATCTGCTCATCAGCGGTTGTAGCCGCGACGTCATCCGCGTCCTCCGCAATAGCGGCCTGCTCAAACTAATCGGCGAAGAAAATATCTTCCCCGCCGAACCTAATCCAACTATCTCCACTAGCCGAGCCCTGACCAGGGCCCAGCAGCTTCTTCCGGGGAAACCCGAGGTGCGCATCTTTTACGAACGCCAGTTCAACGGCAACGGCTCGGACGAAGCCCGTGATGGTGGAGCGTCGGGAGCGTCAGGAGCGTAAGAGCGTTGAGCGTGGGGAGCGTCAGGAGCGCATGGAACGTTTGACAGGATTTGCCTAGGTGACACTCGGTCTAAGCGCAATATTAGAGCGTTGGGAGAGCGATATGGACATGGATCGAGAGCACGCAGAGAGTACGCATCAACGCTCCTTATAATCACCGAACTTGCCTCACGCTGGTCCACGCTCCACGCTCCCAACGCTCCCGTGTCACGGCGCAATCGGTGGCATCACGGCGCCTGGAAGCGGAAGGCGTTGTCCATTTTGCAGTTCGAACTGCTGGCCGTTGCTACGAACGATTTGCCCGTCCCCAAAGACCCGGGTGCCGTCCGACATCATCATCACGCGGCCCGGGGGGAGGCTCAGGAGCGAGCCGTCTTTGAACAAGATGACCTTCCCATCCTTCATCATTACTTGGTCGGTGGCCGGAAGACGCCGGCCGTCGAGGGCAACCATTTGGCCGTCCTGCATCCGTACGATCCGTCCATCAGGAGTGTAAATGGTCCCATCCGGTTGGAGCCGGGTGCCATCGGAGAAACTGATCGCGCGCTGAACCGGTTCGAGAATGCCATCTTTCACCAGGTACAATTGGCGATGGATCAACATATAATGGTCCTGGAATGGATAAAACAATCCCTCGTCCATAAACCAGAAGCCGTCGAACGTCAATTTCCGCATCGGCGGCAGTTTCTTTTTTTGACCGCCAGCCGTTCGGACAACGCCATTTGTCAACACGGTCAGTCCATGTGGAAGTTGCAGTTCGTTGGTGAGCCGCGTCCGATGTGCGTTCTTAACGACAAATACCTCGTTGTCTTTGGCAAATAGATAGTCGAGGGTCTGGAGTCCCTGGACCGCGGCGGGATTGCCGGCAGCGCCCGAGTAAACCTCCGCCCGCGCCGTCAAGTTGCCGAGCGCCACC
>JAMCZD010000353.1 GCA_023473405.1 Candidatus Omnitrophota bacterium | reverse complement strand
GAACCAAAAACATCCCTCCTTGGAAAGGAAATCCACCGCTCCCTTCAGTCGGATGGATCACTTCTCCTGAGCACAGGTGGGTTATGTTTCGTGAGCGGCGACGCCCGTGGGGCAGACCAGTGGTTTGCGCCACCTACTCTACGGCGACAGACTCCTGGCGCGATAAAACAACTGGTCGGGGACGGAGATGATGCCGTGATTGAACTCCCAAAACCCCGAAGCCGGCATTGTGTTGGTTACCAGCCCGAACCAGCGGGTTAAATCCCTTGAATACTCGATGACGCATTCGCGTCCGCTTTCCGCCACCAGCCCAAACCGCACCGGCCTGTCCAAGGCCGTCAGATATAAAGCAGGCAACTGAGTTAGGAACATGCCCGAACCCGATGCGTCCAGAGTTGTCTGTCCCAGGGTGATAACCCCTCCAAACGTCCCCGTCAGATCGACATTGCCTTGGGGATCGACGGCTATGCCTGTTCCCGCTTCGTCTCCGAGCCGGCCCACATCGCGCACCCAGAGAAAATCCCCTTCAGAATTATATTTGGCAATGAAGCAATCCTGATTGGGTGAGGCCTCGTCGGGAGTAATATAATTAGTAAGGGATATTGTCCCGAAAACCGCCACGTTCATGAAATTGCCGGTTGCATAGCAATTTCCAGCGCCATCAACAGCAATCGAGCGGGGTGACACGTATTGGCTATAGACTCCACCCGAACCCGCCGAAGATGACCTTATAGCTTTTGCCCAAAGTGCTTTTCCAGAGGTGTCGTGTTTAGCCACAAAACCGTTTTGGACTCCAGTGTTGCCGGTCAGCGAAATGGTTCCAAACGTAGCGCTCGAATAGAATGAGCCTGCCAAGTGGATGTTGCCTTGATTGTCAACAGCCATTCCTGCCACCGAGGCGTCCTGGGCTTGCCTAACCCAAATCAGATTGCCCGCTTCATCATACTTAACCAGAAACATCCCATGACCGCTGATTGTGTTGGGACCAAACAAGTTGGTGTCCTGAAAGTGGCCGGTGACGTAAACGTTATCCGCATCATCGACCCCGACTCCCAGACCGACGTTAAAATAATTAGCACCAATTTTCTTTTCCCAAATCACCTCGCCATCCGCACCGTACTTGGCAATGTAAATCCTCTGGAGTTTAGGGTCTGTCTCAGGATAACCAGCAATGAATTGGGTCAGGTTCAAAACTCCCGTCACAAGAGCGTTGCCTGACCCATCCACCGCAATTGCTTCGCCTTCGTCGTCGCCGGTCGTGCCCATTTGCCTGGCCCAGAGCACCTCGCCTTTTTTGCTGTATTTGGCGATGAAAAGGTTGCCGTAATTGTCGGCCATGTTGGTCAGCGAAATACCTCCGAAAGTGCATATTCCGTCGAAGCTGCCGGTTAAAAATGCGCTTCCCTGAGGGTCGACGGCCACCGAATTAGCAATACTTTCCAAAACGCCTTCACTTTGCCTGACCCAAACCAGCTGGCCGAACGGATTATAAAATGCGAGAAAAACGTTCCGCGCGCCAATCAGTTTCGTGCCACCAAATTGTGCCGATTCTCTAAATTCTCCAGTTACAAAACTGTTGCCTGCTTTGTCCACCGCAACCCCGTGGCTGTAAGTGGACGGGCCCCAACTTAGACTAGGACTATTGCCCATGGCCGCCCAGGCGAAGTCCGGATAAACCTGGGCCGTAGCGTGGTGCACCGACGGAAGAAGAGACAGAAGCATCCCCAACAGGCAACTCCCTTTGCATGATCGTAGGTTCATAATTACTTCAAAGTAAGCCATATTTATGCCATTATTCCATTATTCCATTCAATTCTCTAAAAATCCGCCACCGCTTATGCCGTGGGGTAGACCTGCGGTCTGGTCCACGTGAGCTAAGGCGACAAACTCCTGGCGCGATAAAAAAGCTGGTCGGGGACGGAGATGATGCCGTGATTGAACTCCAGTATGGTCATTTGTCTTGATTCATCGGCCCCGCTGGGTGGAAAAAGAACCAGCACCAAACCAACGAGACCATGGATTTGGAAAATGCCGCGCCCAAAGTATTGGAAGACATGATCCGACAGGCGGAACGGGCCGGAGCCAGCGACGTTCACTTGCAGATGCTGGGCAAGGTTGCCCAGGTCTCCTTCCGCCTGGATGGCGTCATGACCCCAGCCTGGGAATTGGCTAGCCCGGTCGCCGAACGCGTCTTTGGCCGAATCAAATTCCTGGCCCGATTAAAGACATACCAGGAATCAATGCCACAGGACGGGCGTATCGACCGCGGAGACCTCGGCGCTCGAAATGACATTCGCGTGGCCACTTATCCCACCGTGACCGGCGAAAAGATCGTCCTGCGCCTGTTCAGCTCGAACGCCGCGCCGACCCTTAAGGAACTTGGCTTTCCCACGCAGGCAATCGAGACACTCGAATCTCAGTTGCGCCAGAATGCGGGTCTCCTGTTGCTCACCGGCCCGGCAGGCAGCGGCAAGACCACCACCATTTATGCCTGTCTCCGATTCATCGCCCGTTTGGGCGGGCGCCACGTAATCACCGTCGAGGACCCAGCGGAACAAATCATCCCCGGCATCATGCAGACCGAGGTCAATGAGGCGCTCGGATTGACCTTTGCCACCGCCGCGCGCCACCTGCTGCGTCAGGACCCCCAGGTGCTGGTAATCGGCGAAATCCGCGATGATGAGACCGCCAATCTGGCTGTTCGCGCGGCGTTGACCGGACACCTGGTGATATCGACCCTGCACGCCGGGTCGTGCAAGGGTGTGTTCGAGCGCTTGCAAGTGATGTGCGCCGATCCTTTCGCCGCGCTATCGTCCGTTGCCCTGGTGCTAAACCAACGGCTCGCCCGCCGGATTTGTTCGAGCTGCCACGGGGAAAAATGCGAGACCTGCCTCCAAACAGGTTATCGCGGACGCGTGCCGCTGGTCGAGTGGGTGCGGGTGGATGACGTCCTGCGACGGCGCATTCGGACAGAAGGAGTCGATGCCGTTTGCCCGGTTCATTCGTTGGACCAGGCGGCGCGTGAGTCGATCGAACAACGGATGTCGGACCGGGCGGAGATCGAACGCCTGATGGGCGGTGAAGTCCGGGTTTCACCGTCAAACCCGGAGGCTTGATGTGGAGTTGTTCTGCCAGGTAATCAAGAACTCGGGCTTTTTGGGGCAACAGTCCATCGACACGAGCCGGCTGATCCGGCGCTCGCTCCGCTGTTTTTATCTCGGGTTGGCTGGCGCCGTCCCATTGTTCGGGATTGTAATGGCCATCCTGGCGATCAAGCTGCATCGGGAGATAACCCTCGAGCTGAGAGAACGCTGGCAACTGGCGCGGTTGTTCGTGTATTGGGGACTGGGAGCCCCTCTTGTCTGGGCTTACGCCCTCGCCTTGCAACCATTTGGTTACCTTATCCCGAACAATGGGACGGCGCCAGCC
>JAMCZD010000170.1 GCA_023473405.1 Candidatus Omnitrophota bacterium | reverse complement strand
ATTTACCCGACCAGCCGACGGTGCCTTTCTGGGTCCAGAAATAGCCCTTAACATACTGTCCGTCGGTTAACTGGGTGCGGTCGCCGGGATCGGTGCAGTAGGGATAGTTGGGCGCGGGTTCGAGGGTGTAGGGTTTTCCGAGGGCCAGGTTCACGGGCGGCTCGTTGCCGAGGGCTGCTGCGTTCAGGCAAACCAGCGCCGCCGTTAAAATGAGCTGGCCAAGGGCGAATGGGTAAGGGGAATGAGGCATGGGGATGAATTAGGATTTGGGATTTGGGATTTGGGATTTGGGATTTGGGGCAAAGCGGTAAGCGGGAAGGGCAAAGACGACAGAGGACAGAGGACAGAGGACAGCGGCCAAATGAAGGACTACGGGACTACGGACTACGGGACAATGGGACAGAAGTCAGCGATCAGCAATCAGCGGTCAGAAACGTCAGTGGTTCAACTTTAGCGTTAATTAGTGAGGATTAGTGGTTCAAACCTTTTCAACCGCTAATTTTCGCTAATTTCCACTAACAAATACCAGTCACTCGTAATGGACACTTCGTGCTGGTCGGTTCGCACCGGGGTTGGCGGCGGGCGAAACGGTCGAGGTATTGCCGGAACCAGCGTTCAATTCTGATTGAACGAAATAGACTATAAGGAGGGAAAAGGCAAGACCGATTTAGGAATTAAGAATTGGGATTTGGGATTTCGGGTATTAGCGTTAATTAGTGAGGATTGGTGGTTCGTGTTTTTTAAACCGCTAATTGGCACTAAGTTACGCTAATGAAAGTGAATCTGCGGGCAATCTTCACCTTTTTCGTCCGCTTTGTGGTGTCGGCAGAATCCGCATTTTCGTATAAGTTGCATTGGAAAATTGAGAGATATGGATAGCGAAGGGTATTGCGATGCGGCATTGATCTTGTTGGGGCACGGCACCGTCATGGACGCCGATTCGTGCGCGCCGGTGTATCAGCATGCCTCGGAGATGCGGCGCCGCCGGCTTTTTGGGAGCGTTCGCGAGGCCTTTTGGAGGCAGCTCCCTCGAATGACCGATGTGTTGGGGGAGACCACTGCGCCTCGGGTATTCATTGTGCCTCTATTCATGAGCAATGGCTATTTTGTCGAGCACGCAATCCCGATCGAACTGGGTCTGCGCCAGCCGCGCGCACCCGGCTTTTCCCGGGTCCAGCGCCGGGGCAGTCAAACGCTGTTCTATTGCCAGCCGGTCGGCACCCATAAGAGCATGACCAGCGTCGTCCTGGCCCGGGCGCGCGACATCGTGGTCCGCCTTCCGTGTCCCAATGCGCCGCCTTGCTCCGAGACCGCCCTATTTGTGGCTGGGCACGGAACGGACCGAAACGAGGACTCGCGCAAACCGATTGAGCGCCAGGTCGAGCTGATCAGGGCCCTGGGCCAATATGGGGAAGCGCACGCGGTGTTCCTCGAGGAGGAACCGCGGATCGGTGATTGCTGGGGGATGTCCCGGTGCCCGAACCTGGTGGTGGTTCCCTTTTTCATCAGCGATGGCCTTCACGTCCGGCAAGATATCCCTGCCCTGTTGATGGGGAAGGTGCCTGAGCCTCACCGGTTCACGTGGCGTAATCCAATCATAAGAGATGGCCAAAGGCTTTGGCTCACCTCCAGTGTCGGGACGGACCCACTCATTGCCGGGGTAATCCTTGAACGGGTGGCTGAGTTGGTTGCGGAAGATCGAGAAATCAGGGAACCGGAGCGCGGGTGAGGGCGCGCGGGACGAGTTTTAACAAGGGGAGAGGTCAAGGCGGCGCGCAGCGCCGCCCCACCGGGGGTAAGATTACTCGAGTTTTTGGACGCGATAGAACCGTTTGGTGGCGTTGCGCGTGGAGTCGAAGACGTAATTGGTGCCGCCATTGCCGGTCACCGGTTCGCCCAGGTTGAACCAGGTATTGGTATCCACCGCGGGGGCCCATTGGATTTGGTAAAGAACATTGGACTCCGAGTTCCAACCAATCTCGACTGCGGTCCAAATCATGGCTTCGAGGATGGTGTTGGTTGCGGGGTCGCCATTCAGCCGGGCGAGGTAGGGTTGATCGACGAAATTGAAGGTGGTGAAGTCACCGCCGACGAGGGCCTTGCCGTTCGAATGCAGGGCGAGGGCCAAGGCGCGATAACTGGGGCCGGCGCCCACGTCAAAAGCGGGGTCCAAGGTCCCGTTGGCATTCAACCGGGCCACATTGTTGCGGCCAACGCCATTCACAGAAGTGAAGCGGCCGCCGATGATGATTTTGCCGTCAGATTGCACTGCCATGGCATATACCGAACCACTGGTTTGGCCAGAGAATCCGTTGTCCAGCGAACCATCGGTGTTGAGGCGGGCGAGGCTGGTGCGATAGACATCGTTGATTCTGCCGAACTCGCCGCTTACGAGGATTTTGCCGCCGTCGAGGAGGATGATCGCGTTCACGGTCAGGTCGGCGCCGGCGGTGAATGTATTATCGAGCGAACCGTCCGAGTTGAGGCGCGTCAAGTAGTGGTGCTGCTGGTTGTTCACCTGGGTAAAGTACCCGCCAATCAGGACCTTGCCGTCCGGTTGGACCGCCACGGCATATACCGTTCCGTCGGCATTGGCGTTGAAGCCGGAATCGACCGAGCCATCGTTGTTCAGGCGGGCTATGTAGTTGTGCGTTACGCCGTTGATCTTGGTGAAGCTGCCGCCCACGAGGACCTTGCCGTCCGGTTGGGCAATTACTACCTGAACCCTGCCGTTCGCTCCGGTGCCCGGAGAAAATCCATTGTCCACCGACCCGTCATTGTTCAGGCGGGCTATCCGGGTCCAACTGGCGCCATTGATCGAGTCAAAGTCGCCGCCGAGCAGTATTTTGCCGCCGCCTTGGAGCGAAATTGAACGCACGGTCCCGTCCGCCCCCGGCAGGTGCACGAAGCTGTCGTCGATGGTTCCATCCGGGTTCAACCGGACCAAATAGTCGCGGTCGACGCCGTTTACCCTGGTGAACTCGCCTCCCACGAGGACCTTGTCGTCCGGCTGCACGGCAACCGTGTAGACTATGCCATTGACCGCGGTCGTGAAGCCAGTATCCAAACTACCCGGGGTGGGACTGGTCTGGGCAACAGCGGCGCCGGCCAAGGCCAACAGGGCGACCCCAACCTGGCCGAGGCAGGACCGGGTATAAAGCCGGGCATTACAATAAGCGTTACTATGAGACAACATCATAAAATTGTATTTTGTGAGTATCATGAGCGGGCTTTGATATAAGGATAACCTGGCAAAATCAATCAGAATCTTTGGAGCGTGGAGCGTGGAGGGGGGAGCGTGAAGCGTGGAGCGTAATGCCAGAGGGCTGAGAATACGATCCGATGGCTTTGCTTTGGGGTGGGGACAGCCTGTCCCCCTGTGCGGTGGAGCAGAAGCGGAGCGAGGGGGGGGCGGGGACAGGCTGTCCCCG
>JAMCZD010000530.1 GCA_023473405.1 Candidatus Omnitrophota bacterium | reverse complement strand
CAACACCCAAATCCCTGACGGGCTCGATGATCCATTTGAGGACGCGCATATTCTCGCCGAAACCGGGCCACATGAATTTGCGGTCATGGTTTTTGCGGAACCAATTCACGTGAAAGATGTGGGGCGGGTATTTGATGCGTTTGCGAATTTTGAGCCATTGTTGGAAGTAATTGCCCATGTGATAGCCGCAGAAGGGGAGCATGGCCATGGGATCGCGCCGGACCTGTCCGGAACCGCCGACGGCGGCAGCGGTCATTTCGGACCCCATGGTGGCGCCGATGTAAACGCCGTGTATCCAGTCGAAGGCCTCGTAGATGAGGGGCATGGTATTGGCGCGGCGTCCGCCGAAGATGATGGCGCTGATGGGCACGCCGTGAGGGTCATTGACCTCGGGAGCGAGCATTGGGTTATTGGCCATCGGGGCGGCGAAGCGGCTATTGGGGTGGGCGGCTTTTTCTTTCGAAGCGCTCGTCCAGGGCTGGCCTTTCCAATCGAGGAGATCCTTGGGTGGCCTGCCGTCTTTGCCTTCCCACCAAACGTCGAGGTCGGGGGTGAGGGCGACGTTGGTGTAGAGGGTATCGCGCGAGACGGTGGCCATGGCGTTGGGGTTGGACTTGTGGTTGGTCCCGGGAACCACGCCGAAGTAACCGGCTTCAGGGTTGATGGCGTATAGGCGCCCATCGGGACCCGGTTTCATCCAGGCGATATCGTCGCCGATGGTCCAGACCTTCCAGCCCTTGAAATGATCCGGTGGGATCAGCATGGCGAGGTTGGTCTTGCCGCAAGCACTGGGGAAGGCGGCGGCGATATAGGTTTTTTCGCCGTTGGGTGCCTCGACGCCCAGGATCAGCATGTGTTCAGCCATCCAACCTTCCTTGCGTCCGAGCCACGAACCGATGCGGAGGGCGAGGCATTTTTTTCCAAGCAAGACATTGCCGCCGTAAGCTGAACCGACGGAGATGATGGTATTGTCTTGGGGGAAATGGCAAATGAACCGGCGATCGGGGTGAACATCGAGCATGGCGTGGAGGCCGCGATTGAAGTCCTTGCTGTCGCCCAGTTGCTGGTAGGCGACCTGGCCCATGCGCGTCATGATCCGCATGCTTAGCGCCACATAAATCGAGTCCGTCAGCTCGATGCCGACCTTGGTGACGGGTGATCCGAGCGGACCCATCAGGTAAGGGACGACGTACAAGGTGCGGCCCTTCATGGCGCCATGGCAGAGCCCGTAGAGCTTTTGGTACATCTCGTCCGGGGCGGCCCAGTTATTGGTGGGCCCGGCTTCGTCTTGCGTTTCGGTGCAGATGAAGGTGCACTGTTCGACACGGGCGACATCGTTGGGATTGGACCGGTGATAATAGCAACCGGGAAGTTTATCCTGGTTGAGCTTGATCAAGACACCTTTATCGACGGCCTCGGCGGTAAGTGCCTCTTTTTCGGCATCAGAACCATCGCACCAAAAGATCCGGTCGGGTTGGCAGAGTTTGGCCATTTCCTCGACCCAGGTGATGAGAGATTGGTTAGTGGTATTTCGTTTTCCCAGTTTTTCTTTGGACATATATAAGTTAATAAACTAACGCACAGGCCATACTCCGTCCGGACCTTGTGCTGTGACCGATATGCCGGAGAACCGCGCCCGGAGCGGAGGGCGTAAGCTTTGGAAGTTCATTGCCCGCGCCGGCCGCGGCTTGGGGGTGTAAGCTAGCAGTCGGATAGTGGAATCGCAAGGTCCTTTTGAAAAAATGCAGAGCGTGCCCGGTGGTGTCAGGGGTGGAAACGGGATTAAAGGTAAGGCAGGTGAGCACGGTACTCAGTGGGGGATTGACCAACCATTTTGCGGAATACGCGATTGAAATGGGTCAGGGACTGGAAACCGACTTCGTAGGCAATTTCGCTGACCCTCAGGTTGGGATTGATGAGGAGGTTTTTGGCCTTCTCGATCCGGACGCGGGACAAATAATCGGTAAAGTTCAGGCCGGTGGCCTTTTTGAACATTTTACAGAAATAAAAGGTGCTGGTATTGACGGCTCGAGCTACTTCGCCCAGGGAAAGGTCGTTGGCCTGGTGCTCGCGGATGTACTGTTTGGCGCGGACGATATTCGGCGGTTCGGCATGTTCCTGCTGGACGACCACCTGGTTGCCGACGATGGAGAGGTGTTGGGCGAAAATGGACAGCAAGCGCACCATCGAGTCCAATTGGGCCGGCGACAGAACCCGGCTATGGAAATAGGCCTCTTCGAGCCGCGACAGGTTGACGCGGAATCCCCAGCCAAGAAATTGGCGGGTGACTCGTTTAAAATCGCCAGCCGAAGGTTTCCTCAGAAAGACCTGGCCGGTTTGTAGAAAGCCGACGAGCTGTTCGCCCATTCGGACAGGGACGGCGGCTTCGGCCAGGCCGGCAAAGCAGACGACGATTTGGGGGTCGGCATTGGCGGATTCGGCGATACGGCGCTGCAACTGGAGACAGGCGGTGCACGAATTGCTGTTCTGTCCCATCAAGGCGCAGAATGGATTCTGATTCTGCTTGCCCTGGTGCACCAATTGCCAGACTTCCACCGGGCGAAAGGCCAGGGGCAAACCGGTCGTTTGACTGTAAGCCTGTTCGTAATCCTGATAGATTTGCGAACGGGAAAGCCTCTCGACCAAACTTTTATTGCCATCATTCAGCACACCTAAGGTTTATCTAACGGGCGGCATTCCGCAAGTCACAAAACGCCGCAGGGCGCCGTCCCTGACCTCCCAACGCACGGGTGCATCCCCTAATTCCATGGGCAAATTCAATTCGGTGCAGGTCATGAAGACCTGGCCTCGGGCTTGGCGGGCCTGATCGAGCAAGGGCAGGAAGGCGTTCCGCCGGGAGCGGTCGAGTTCGCCCATGACATCGTCGATGAGCAGGATCGGCGGCTGGCCATGATGCCGTCCGAGAAACTCGGCCTGGGCCATTTTCAAGGCGATGGCCAGGGTGCGTTTCTGGCCTTCGCTGCCGAACTGTGAAATCCTCCGATCGTTCAGTAACAACTCCAAATCGTCACGGTGCGGTCCCGTCAGGGTCATTCGTTGCATCCGCTCCCGCTGACGCGCCGCGGACAATTCCGCGGCAAAATCAGACTTAACACTGGGCAGATATTCGAGGCGCAATTCCTCGCCCTTGGAGACCATTCGGTTGTACGCCGATTGCGCCAGGGGGAGCAGTTGAGGCACCAGTTGGCGGCGGTGCCCGATTATTTGGGTGCCGCAAAGGACCAGTTCGCGGGTGAAGCCCTCCAAGGCGGCGTTGTCGGGGGCGAATTGTTTCAGCAAGGCATTGCGCGCCCGGAGCGCCTGGGTGTAACGCTGGATCAGCGGCAGGTAAGCAGGCAGCGTCTGGGTCAGCAGCAGGTCCATGAACCGGCGGCGGACGCGCGCCGGCCCTTTGATCAGGAGGAGGTCCTCGGAGCAAAACACCACCCCCCTT
>JAMCZD010000199.1 GCA_023473405.1 Candidatus Omnitrophota bacterium | reverse complement strand
CTGTTATTATCCCCGCGCAGCAACATCCGCGTCGATACTACCCTGGTTCTCATCCCGGTCACGGTGACAGATCCGCTGAACCGGTTTGTGACCGGCCTCGAACGGGAGAATTTCCGCATTTTCGAGGACAAGACGGAACAGAAGGTGGTCCAATTTTCGAGCGAGGATGCGCCACTGTCGGTCGGATTGGTATTCGACTGCAGCGGCAGCATGGGAAATAAGCTCGAGAAATCCCGCCAGGCAGTTGCGCAATTCCTGAAAACGGCCAATCCCGAAGACGAGTTTTTCCTCATCCAGTTCAATGATCGCCCGCAGCTTGTCACCAGTTTCACCCATAGCGTCGAGGAGGTTCAGAACAAGCTGACCTTTACGCAATCCAAGGGGAAAACCGCACTGCTGGACGGCATCTACATGGCCCTTTTCGAAATGAAGAAGGCCAAAAATCCCCGAAAAGCTCTCCTTGTTATTTCAGACGGCGGGGATAATAACAGCCGTTACACCGAAAGTGAAATTAAGAACCTCGTGCGCGAAGCGGACGTCCAAATCTACGGGATCGGAATCTATGAACCGGTCTCGTCCCGCGGCCGAACCGCCGAAGAGTTGTCCGGACCGGGACTGTTGAGCGAAATAGCCGAGCAAACCGGCGGACGCCAGTTTCCGGTCGAAAATTTGAACGAGTTGCCCGATATTGCGGCGAAAATCGGAATTGAACTTCGGAACCAGTACATTCTTGGCTACAGTCCGGCGAATCAGGAACGAGACGGCAAATACCGGCGGGTACAAGTGAAACTGGTGCAACCACGCGGGCTGCCGCCACTCCGGGCTTTCTGGAGGACGGGGTATTATGCTCCCAACCAGTAAGGGCAAACAAGACATTTTAGATAAACCAATGTTTTCAAACACTTTGGCACGTATAGTCCGGCGCCCCCTGGCGATCCCGGTAGCCCTGACTCTGCTGTCCTGCCCCGCGCTTCGGGCACAAGCAACGAGCGACGGCGAGGCGATCTTCCGCAGCGATACCAGGCTGGTAGTCCTGCACGCCACCGTGGTCGACAAGAGCGGCCACCTGGTCACCACCCTGCCGGAAACCGCATTCCAGGTCTATGAAAACGGCGTGCAGCAGCACATCAAGATCTTCAAGCGCGAGGACGTCCCGGTCTCCATGGGCCTGATCATCGACAATAGTGGAAGCATGCGCGACAAACGCGCCAAGGTGGAAACCGCCGCCCTCGCGCTGGTGAAGGACTCCAATCCGCAGGATGAAGTCTTCATCGTCAACTTCAATGATGAGGCCTTTCTGGATAAGGATTTCACGAATAACATTAAAGAGTTGCAGGATGGCCTGACCAAGATCGATTCGCGCGGCGGCACCGCCATGCGGGATGCCATCCGAATGTCCATCGACCACCTCAAGGAAAAAGCGAAGCGGGACAAGAAGGTTCTGGTGGTGGTGACCGACGGCAACGATAACAGCAGCGTGATCAGCCTGGAAAACCTGGTCCGGGCGTCCCAGCAAAGCGAAGTCCTGATCTACACCGTGGGTCTGCTCAGCGAGGAGGAGCACCGCGAGGCAAAACGCGCCAAGCGTGCCCTGGAATCATTGGCGGAGGCCACCGGCGGCCAGTCATACTTCCCCAAGGAGACAACCGAAGTGAGCCAAATCGCCGATCAGGTTGCGCACGATATCCGAAACCAGTACATCATCGCTTACAGCCCGTCCAACCAGGCTTTGGATAACACGTTCCGCCAGATTAAGGTGGTTGCCAGCGGCCCCAACAAGCCCACCGTGCGGACGCGGACCGGCTATTACGCCAGCGATGCGACAACCAGCGCCAGGAACGCGCCGGCAGGCTCGGAGTAGGGATGCTGCGCGCGTTGTGGAAGCTGTCGCGCGGTTATCGCCTGCGCCCGTGGAAGAGCCCGTATCTGCGTTGGCGGATGGAAACGTATTGGGGACTGGACGCCGGAGAGATCGGCTTTGCGCAGTTCTGGAAGTTTTCCTGGGAGCACCGTGCGGACCTGTGGCGCTACCTGCGTTGGGCGGAACGAAAGGCGGGCTGAGGGAAACGCAATGGAAGGGATGAACGCAGATCGCCTCCGCGTTCATCCACTCGGTCTTACTTCTTCTCGGTGGCAGTGTTCGCGTTCTTCTTCACGTGTTTCTTGTGCTTCTTCATGTGTTTCTTGGTTTGCGTCTGGCTGGCGTTCGGGGCGGTAGCGGGCGGTGTGGTCTGCGCAAATACCAGCGGGATGCCGGCGGTAACCAAAGCGAGTGTTAAAAGGCTTTTCTTCATGTTCGATTCTCCTGGCGGGCTTTCTCACCGCCCGCCTGATTCCATATTCCCTTCCAGGCACCCGCAAAGGCGATAGCCCCGAGGGGCTAATCTTTTCCCGAAATTCTGTTACCGCAGGCAGGGCAGGTCTGTTAGCCCGGATGGGCTATACCGGAAATCCATGGCGCCGGTCCATACTGATGAGGATGGTGAAGGAATTTTCATTTGCGTGAAGCGCCATGCCTCCTGAACAGATCACCAAGTCCAGCATTGTCCGCGTCCTGGTTGCCGGCTTCGCGCTGGTCATCATTCTCCTGATTACCGCCGGATACATCGGCATCCAGAGCGTCCAATCGGTGCAAAAAAACGCCGGCAACCTGGTACGGGAACAACTGGTTGCCAATCGCCTGATCGATGAGGTGCAGCACCAGCAGGTCAGCCTCAGTGAGATCTTTTCGCTTCTGGCGCGCGATCCGGATTCCATCGACACCAGCAGGATTCTGGCGCAACTGGAACAAACCGATCGGAATATCCAACGGATCGTGGCCGAAGGTATGGCAACGCCGCAACGGGAGCTCTGGAATCAACTGGAGGGCGCCTCAGAGGCGTTTTCGACGGAGGCGCGCCGCCTGGTGACCGCCCCGGACCCGGAGACATTCGCCTCCCGGGACCTGTTCCGGCGGCACGAAGAAGTGATCGCCGTGATGGCGAAGCTGATCGCGTCCGGCTACAAAAGGGTTCTGGGCGTGCAGAGGCAGATCCAGGCGCAAACGGGCAGCGTGCTCCGGGAATCGTTCCTGTTATTGGGAGCCTGCCTTTTGATGGCCCTGATTTCAACCGTTCTCACGGTGAGGATGAGCACCCAACTGGTCCACCGGATGGAATGGCAGGCCGGGGAATTGAGCCGCGTCTCCTGGCACATGCTGGAGGACCAGGAAACCACGGCCCGGCGGTTCTCGCACGAACTGCACGATGAGTTGGGGCAATCGCTGACGGCGGTGAAATCGAACCTGCTGGCGCTCGGTTCCCGGCCGGAAGACCGCCGCGAGCGGCTGGACGATTGCATTCGGCTGGTGGACGAGGCGATCGGGAATGTGCGCCAGCTTTCCCAGTTGCTGCACCCCACCATTCTCGACGATTTCGGCCTGGAAGCGGCCTTGCGCTGGTTGTGCGAGGGATTCACGAACCGCAC
>JAMCZD010000272.1 GCA_023473405.1 Candidatus Omnitrophota bacterium | reverse complement strand
GCGGGGCGAATCCCGCGATAGCGTTCGCGTAACAGGTCCTCGTTGGTCAGTTTTTCATCCCGGCCGAAACCCCATTCTTCCCGAGCCAATTTGTGAAGGTATTCGGCAAAGGCTTCAGCCAACCGGTCCGCGAGTGCCTTGGTTAGAATGGAGCTATAATCGTCGTGCTCTTGCTCGAACTTCCGACAGAGCTCATCCACCCCATGGCCAACCGTCAGGGCGAAGGCACCGAGGTAATCAGGGACCGGATGGGAGATTTGAGATTTGAGAGCTGATATTTCGGTTTTAACGGCGGGGGCGATAAAATCGGCGAGGCAATGATTAAACTGGCCTGGTGGTTTATCCATTTGTTGTCTGAGGAAATGGAACGCGGCCAGTATTTGTTCGCGCGATTCATCAGAGTAAAGCTCGACGTCGTCACCGATGCTGTTCGCGGGGAAGAATCCATAAACAGCTCGCGCGGTGAGCCATCGACCGCGCGCGATAGCCTCCAGGAGTTTTTGGGCGTCCTCGAACAGTTCCCTGGCGCGGCTGCCGACAACCGGATCATCCAGGATTTTGGGGTAACGTCCGCGCAGTTCCCAGGCATGGAAAAAGGGCGACCAATCGATGAACGGCACGATGTGGTCCAGCGGAAAGCCGTCAAGGATTCGCGTCCCGAGAAATGCCGGTCTGGCAATGGAATTGTCTTCCCAGGGAAGGGCGGGTTTGCGTGAGCGGGCGGTTTCCAGAGAAAGCAGCGGTTTGGCCGGTCTCGAATTGGCATGTTCGAGCCGGATTTGCTCCTGCTCCCGCTGATACTGGGCGACAAAACCGGTTTTGAGTTCGGGATTTCCAAGACTGCTGACGACGCTTACGGCGCGCGAAGCATCGGGGACATGGACGACCGGGTGGCGATAATGGGGGGCGATTTTAACGGCCGTATGGATTTTGCTGGTGGTAGCCCCGCCGATTAGAAGCGGAAGTTCAAAGCCGGCCCGGTCCAATTCCCGCGCCACATGCGCCATTTCCTCGAGAGAGGGTGTGATGAGGCCGCTGAGCCCGATCATATCGACCTTTTTTTCCCGTGCTGCCTCGAGAATCTTCTCGCACGGCGTCATCACGCCGAGATCGATCACCTCATAGTTATTGCAGCTCAGGACGACGCCGACAATGTTCTTGCCGATATCATGGACATCGCCTTTCACGGTGGCCAACAGGATCCGGCCCTGGGTGTGGCGGGAGCCGCCCCGCTGCCGGCTGGCCTCGAGAAACGGGAGGAGATAGGCGACCGCCTTTTTCATCACACGCGCGCTTTTCACGACTTGGGGGAGGAACATCCGGCCGCTGCCGAACAGGTCGCCCACGTGGTTCATGCCGTCCATCAACGGGCCCTCGATAATGTCGAGCGGTTCATCGTATTGTTTCCGGGCCTCTTCCACGTCCGCCTCGATGTAATCGACGATGCCTTTAACCAACGAGTGCGCCAACCGTTCCTCGATGGTGCCCTGGCGCCAGAGATCAGCTTTAACCTCGGTTTGCTGATTTTGCTTGATCGAATCGGCGTAGAGCACCAACCGTTCGGTGGCGTCCGGCCGCCGGTTCAGCAGCACGTCCTCGACCCGTTCGAGGAGGTCCTTGGGGATTTCTTCGTAAACGGCCAGTTGGCCCGGATTGACAATCCCCATATCGAGCCCGGCCTTGATGGCATGGTAAAGGAAGGCCGAGTGCATGGCCTCGCGAACGGCGTTATTGCCGCGGAAAGAAAAAGATACGTTGCTGATACCACCGCTGACTTTGCAGCCGGGCAGGCTGGCTTTTATCCGGCGAGTGGCTTCGATGAAGTCTCGGGCATAGTCATTGTGCTCTTCAATGCCGGTGGCCACGGTGAGAACGTTGGGATCAAAAATGATGTCCTGTGGTGGAATCCCGACTTCTTGGGTCAGCAGGCGGTAGGCGCGGGTGCAGACGGCCACCCGGCGTTCCACGGTAACAGCCTGGCCTTGTTCGTCGAAGGCCATGACCACCACCGCTGCACCGAAGCGCCTGATCTGCCTTGCGCGTTGTTTGAATACTTCCTCGCCTTCTTTCAGGCTGATGGAATTGACGACTCCTTTGCCCTGGACACACTTCAGTCCCGCCTCGAGCACGGCCCAATTCGAGCTGTCAATCATGATCGGCACGCGGGCAATATCGGGCTCGGAGGCGGCCAGGTTCAGAAAGGTGACCATGGCATTCACGGAATCCAACAAGCCCTCGTCCATGTTCACGTCGACGATCTGTGCTCCACCCTCGACTTGCTGGCGGGCTACCGACAAGGCACCTTCGTAATCACCGGCCATGAACCACGTGGGCGGGCGGGGACGCGCGGTTTGCAATCGCGAACGGCCGCGGCAATAGCCTCGATATGCGCCGGGGTTGTGCCGCAGCAGCCCCCCACCAGGTTCAGCCAGCCGTTGTCCGCGAATTCGTGAAGCTGGTCCGCCATCGCCGCGGGCGTCTCGTCGAATTCGCCAAAGACATTGGGTAAACCGGCGTTCGGGTAGCAACTGACGTGAACCGGGGTGATTCGCGATAACTCCTCGAGGTAGGGGCGCATCTGTCGCGCGCCCAGGGAACAGTTGATCCCGACACTGAGTAATTCGTAGTGGGCGATCGAGTTCCAGAACGCCTCGATCGTTTGGCCGGACAGGGTGCGTCCGCTCTGGTCGGTGATCGTTACCGAGACCATCACGGGAATTCGCCGGTGCAGCGTGTCGAAGCAGGACTCGACTGCATATAACGCCGCCTTGAGAACCAACGTATCAAAACAGGTCTCCAATAACAAAAGGTCCACCCCGCCATCGAGCAGACCGCGGATCTGGACCGAATAGGCCTCGACGAATTGATCGAAGGTATAGGGCCGCCAGGCGGGACGATTCACGTCCACGACGAGTGATAGGGTGCGGTTGGTGGGGCCAATTGCCCCGGCAACATAGCGCGGGCGGGCCGGGTTCCGAGCGGCCTGGGCCTCAACCGCTCGAAGAGCCGTCCGCGCGCCGGCGAGGTTCAGCTCGTAAACCAAATCGCTCAACCCATAGTCGGCCATCGAGATGGCATTGGAATTGAAGGTATTGGTCGCGAGGATGTCGGCGCCGGCCTCGAGGTACTGCCGATGAATTGCCTCGATGATCGCCGGTTGCGTCAGCGAAAGCAGATCATTGTTGCCTTTCAGATCATGTCCATGGTGGACAAAGCGTTCACCGCGAAAGTCCGCCTCTCCAAGCCGATGGTTTTGAATCATCGTCCCCATCGCCCCGTCGATGATCAAGATGCGGTCATTCAACTGGCGTCTCAACAGTTCGATTCGATGGTTATCGTCGTTCACGTAATGTCGTGGCAATCGGGTTTAGCGGGCCGGCATTGACCGAAGGGAATGCGCCCCCCCGATTCACCCGCGCAACTTACGGAAGGACGACCGGGAATGCAAATGGAAAATCAATTCAT
>JAMCZD010000211.1 GCA_023473405.1 Candidatus Omnitrophota bacterium | reverse complement strand
CTCTTTTCGAGCGGGATTTTTTGTTGCTGAAATTTGGCAAAAGGTTAGTTAGGCTTCGCACAGGTATGAAAGAGACTTTTGACTCGATTGAGTCAGTTTTGAGTGATCTGCGTGCGGGCAAAATGGTGATCGTAGTTGATGATGAGGACCGCGAAAACGAGGGCGATCTAATCATGGCCGGGGAGCACGCGACCCCGGCGGCGATTAATTTCATGGCCAAATTCGGGCGCGGCCTGATCTGCGTGCCCACCATCTCGGAGCGGCTCAAGCAATTGGGCATAGAACAGATGGTGGCGCAGAATCGCGAGACGTTTAAGACCGATTTCCAGGTAAGCGTCGATGCCGCTTCGGGCATCACGACCGGTATCAGCGCGGGCGATCGGGCACAAACGATCCAGATCATGGCTGATCCGACCGCCACACCGGACAAACTGACCCAGCCAGGGCACATCTTTCCTCTGCGCGCCAAGCCCGGTGGTGTCCTGCAGCGGGCGGGGCACACGGAAGCGGCGGTCGACCTGGTCAGGTTGGCCGGGTGCAGGCCAATTGGGGTGATCTGCGAGATCATGAGCGACGACGGTTCGATGGCGCGGTTGCCTGAATTGCGGCGTTTCGCGGGCGAACACGGCCTGAGAATCTGCACCATCGAGGCCTTGATAGAGCACCGCCGGCGACGCGAAAAACTGGTCGAGCGAATTGAAGTGGTCAAGATGCCCACCGATTATGGCGATTTCGATCTATACCTTTATCGTTCCCATCTCGATGGCCAGCATCATCTGGCCCTGGTCATGGGCGAACTGTCCTCCTTCCACCCCGTCCTGGTCCGCGTTCACAGCGAGTGTTTAACCGGTGATGTGTTTGGCTCGCGCCGATGTGATTGCGGGGCGCAATTGCGCCAGGCCATGCGGCAGATCGCCGAGGCGGGGGTGGGCGTGGTGGTTTACATGCGCCAGGAAGGACGCGGGATCGGACTGGGCCCGAAGATCAAGGCCTACAAATTGCAGGAAGAGGGACTCGACACTGTCGAAGCGAATCTGCAGTTGGGCTTTCCAATGGACCTGCGGGAATATGGTCTAGGGGCTCAAATTCTGGCCGACTTGGGCTTGAGGGAGATTCGACTGTTGACCAACAATCCAAAAAAAATTGTCGGTCTCGAGGGCTACGGCCTGGAAATAGTCGAGCAGGTGCCGATCAAAGTTAAGCCCAATCCACATAACATGAAATACCTTGAAACCAAGCGCCTGAAATTGGGGCATCTGCTCTAAAAGCGCGGTTCCGCCAGGTTTTATTCTTTCTTATTTCCTATGCTGAATTTCCTATGCTAAAAGCCATTTCCAACGCCCGAATCAAATCCACCAACCTTGGCTCATTCGCAGTGGTTGCTTCCGAATACAACGGCCGGTATGTCGACGCCATGCTGCGCGCGGCCAAGCTCGAACTGTCTCAAGCGGGAGCGCAAGAGATTCACGTGGTGCGCGTACCTGGCGCCTTCGAGATTCCCGTCGTCGCCGCCAAGTTGGCGGTGGCACATACGCCGCCGCTTGAAGCGATTATCTGCTTGGGCGTGATTATTCGGGGCGAAACCGCCCATGCCCAGCACATTGGCCAGGCGGTGAGCCAAGCTCTCGCGCAAATCCAAATCAACTATGAAATCCCGGTTATCCACGAGGTCCTGCTCCTGGAAAATGAAGATCAGGCACGGGCGCGCTGCCTGGATAAGCGGCACAATCGCGGGCGCGAAGCCGCCCAAACTGCCGTGGCCATGGCGCGCGTGATGCGGGGATTGGCGCGAACGGTGAGAACTGGGCGGCGAGAGAGCGAAGAAGAGTAAGGGGAAAAAGGGAAGAACACGGACCGGCGCGGATGGGCACGGACATTACGCTCTGACATTCTATTCAGGGCTCGGTGGCGGCCTCGATCTACCACACGCTTCACGCTCCGACAGCCTTTTAGTCCGGCCGCTTGCGGGGCGGGCCATGCGGTGATAAGGTAGCCCGGTTGAAAAGGGACAGTTCTAACGTTAATTGGAACAACGAAAAACACCAATCCTCAATCCGTTATCGCCGTCATTAGTACGTCTCTCGATCCTGACAACGTGGTAATGGTTCAAGTAAGACCGGCGCTGGGGGCATCGATCCTGGTTACCGGCAGCACTTTGTTGCTGATGTTCTGCCGGCATGTGGGAGCTGGCAAGACTGTTCGCGAGCCCCTTGCCCAGCCAGTAGCACCCGCTCGGCGTTCGTCGTCCCTCGATTCGACGGGAACTGTTGGCAGAATTACCTCATGAAGGCAACCGCCTCATCCGTTCTCGGGCGTCCGGTGTTCGACAAGGCATGGCCGGGGATACTCTCGGAGTTAGTCAAGGCGCGATTGACTTCGTTGGTGTTGCTTAGCACTTCCGCCGGGTTCTACATGGGGGCAACGGGTCCGCTCGATTTTGTCTTACTGATCAACTGCTTGGCGGGAACCGGCTTATTGGCGGGAGGCGCTGCGGCGTTAAATCAATACTGGGACCAGGATGCAGATGCCCGGATGCAGCGCACAAGCCATCGTCCGCTTCCTTCAAACCATCTGCAGCCGGAGTTGGCCCTGCTGATTGGCGTGCTGGGAACCGGATTGGGTTTGCTGGGACTGGGTTGGGGCGTGAACGCAGCCGCGTGTTGGTTGGGAGCGATTACATGGGCGGTTTATCTGCTGATCTACACGCCACTGAAGCGGGTAACTCCATTGAACACCGTGGTGGGCGCCATTCCCGGGGCGCTTCCGCCGCTGATTGGCTGGACCGCGGCTCGAGGTTTTCTTTCCAGCGAAGGCTGGACGCTGTTTGCCGTCCAATTTCTCTGGCAAGTGCCCCACTTTCTCGCCATTGCCTGGCTCTACCGCAAAGATTATGCGCGGGCCGGTTTCGTTATGCTGCCTGCTGTTGATCCTACGGGCCGACGAACCAGTTGTTGTGCGGAGTGGTTCGCGCTGAGCCTGGTGCCAGTTGGTCTCGTTCCATTTTGGCTGGGCCAAGCCGGTTGGGTCTATGCAATTGGCTCACTTGGCTGTGGATTATGGCTTTGGGGACGCGCGTGGAAATTTGCCCGGGAGCGAACCGAGTTTTATGCGCGGCGCCTGTTCTACGGTTCTCTGTTATACCTGCCGGCGGTGTGGTTATTGATGATATGGGACAAGGTTGGCTGGTAACGGAGCGGGTAGGCCGTTTTAGACACCCTAACCAAGAGCGAAGACGATGAAAACGTCGACTTCACAACGATGGTTTTTGACCGCGATCGAGGAACAGGTGCAGAACCTGGCCAGGCAAGGCATGTTTAGTTGGCCGAAGTGCTAGACTACCTGATGCTGTACCGGCTTTACCCGGCCCGGTAGCTCAGGAACCGGCTGACTTGAGACTGCGAAGGGCGTCCCGAAAGACCGCCGCCTGCTCGTAGTCCTCGCGGCGAACCGCTTCGCCCAGGGCGCGTTCGAGCCGCTCGCGTTCGGAAAGCGGGCGTTGAGCGCGCAGGACTTCGAGCCAACCCTCGAGCGATTGGATCTCATCAGTCGGTTCCGGTCCGTCCTGCTGGCTCAATTCCTTGTTGTTCATCCGAATCTCCTCGACGCCGGCCTCGACCAAGGCAATGGCTTCCTCGAACCGGTTGGCCTTTAATGCCAACGCTCCTTTGGCTCGGGTCCGCATCATCAGTAGCTGGGGGCGAAATTGCTGGCAAGACCAGACCGTTTCCTTGCCGGCGGCATACCTTTGCACAAAATCGCACACCGCCAGGTTTCGCTCCGCGTCCTGAATCACGCCCTCGTAATCCTCCAATTGAAACAAGCAGAAGCTGCGATGGTGATATTGCATCGCTTCCATCTGGAGCTCGGCGCATTCCTCATCCTTCAGGACAAAGTCTGCGTCCGAATCCTGGTGCGATTTTCGATAGCGGCGCAGGCGGGATTGGTAATAGGCATAGGCCGATCTTTGACCATGCGGACGCTTGCCGTCCGGACGGCCTGAGACATTCATTTGCAGCAACCCCAAATCCAAGCGGAGCTGTATTCTCTCAATGCCATCTTCGCCTTCAAACCGGCGAACCTGGATTTCGCCGGGTCGAAATTCCCACTCGCTTAGCAGATGCGAAATATCAAGATTCACGGGGATTAATATGACAACAGACGGCTGCCAAGTCAACGAAAGGCAAGCCCTCACCGCCGATTCCAGGCGTCGAAACGGATTAAATCCTTGTTCGACAACCTTCTTCCGCCCATAATAGGGCATGCCTGTCGTTATCCCTATCCGCATTCATGCCAGCCAATTTCCAGGGCAGGTTCATCGCGACCTGCTGCAATCGCTGCGCCGGCGCTGTCTGGACCATAAATTCCATTACGACGGCGTCGAACAGGCCCGCGAATGGCTGGCGCTGCATCAAGCCTGTTCGCCGGCGCGCACCGACTTGGATTGCCGGGCTATTTACCAGGAGAGCTACGCTGTTTTGGCAAATCTAACCCGCTCGAGACGGGTGCATCTGATCAGCTTGGGTTGCGGCGGTGGCCAGAAGGAAAGTGCATTCATCAAAGTCCTTCATGACACGGGACATCGGGTGATTTATACCCCTTGCGATGTGAGTCTTCCATTGGTCATTGCCGCCTGCCAAGAGGCCGCCAGTTCAGTGGGCCTCCAGGACTGCCATCCGCTGGTGGGTGACTTGTTGCGCATGAGCGACCTGGCTGATTTGCTGGACCAACCGTTCATTGCCCACGCATCGCGCCTCATGACCCTGTTCGGCATGCTTCCCAATCTCGCGCCCAAGACGCTCCTGGCACGCGTGATGCCGGCATTGCGGTCTCGCGACTGGCTGCTCTGCAGCGCCAATCTCGTTCCCGGTCCAGATTTCGATCTGTCCATGGAACGTATCCTCCACCAATACGACAATCCCCTGACCCGCCAGTGGCTGCTGACTTCCCTGCAAAAACTCGGTTTCCATCAAACCGACGGTCAGCTCCAGTTCGTGGTCGAAAAGAATTTTCCAGGGCGACCGGCTCGCCGGATAGCGGCGTTCTTCGTCTTCCGCCGTGCCTGCACCGTCATGCTGGGACCCGACCAGGTCAGCTTTCGGCGGGGCGAACGGCTTCAACTGTTCTATTCGTTACGTTATGCGGCCAGGCAAATGCTCCCATTGCTCGCCCGAAACGGATTGGATGTTGTCGACTCATGGATTTCCCGGGCGGGCGACGAAGGCATTTATCTTTGCCGCCGCCATTGATCCCTGTTCGCCTCAAAAGGCTGCCAGCGTTTCGATTACCGCTTTGATGCGGGGCACTTCATGGGTGCGGAACAGGTCGGTCTTGCCCAGACTGGCCAGCACTGCAAAGAACGGTTCCGCGCAACGCACCTCCTCGCCAAAAAACTCGAACGCATGAGGCAACGCATGGCATATCGGGCACCCCAGGCGCCGCAACCGGAACGTGTTTAAAAAAATGTTCATTTGATGACGAATGCGCACAACGCTGTCCTGTAAATTGCGATAGTAAAATCCAAGACCGGGATCGAGGATGATCCGGTCCACCCCGAGTCTCGTGGCCCGCTCGATCATGCCGGCAAAAAACTCCTCCATCATGGCCACCGGGTCCTTTCCGAAATCAAAATCACCCACGGCACGCACATTTTCGCCTTGCACGTAGCAGATAATCAACGCCGCCTCGCGAGCCGCGATTTCCGCCAACATCGCCTCCGATGGCTTCATTCCGGTAAAATTGATCACCCTTGCGCCGGCTTCCAAACCAGCTAATGCCACGGCCGATTCATAGGTCTCGATAGACACCAGAACCTTCCCTGCGCTTAATCCGCTTACGACAGGCATCAATTTCTTCATCTGATCCGTCGCACTCGCCAACGACGCTTGGGCCAGGGTCGACTCGGCCCCAATATCCACAATATCGGCCCCTTGCGCAGACAGCACATTCCCCCGCTGAATTGCCCGGTCGGCCGATAAACAGACACTCTCGCGATACCAGGAATCAGGCGAAAGATTGACCACACCCATGATCGCGGGGCGGGAATTGAAAGCGAAGAATTTATCGCCGATACTGAACTCCCTGACCCGGGCCTGGATAGCCGGACGATTCCTTTCCACCAATTCAGCCAATTGCTCGATCTTCAACATGCCAAGTTTCGATCCTGAAGATAATTCATGGAACCCGGTGGAACCGGTCCCTATCAAATCCAGATAGACCCGCAAATGCAATCTGGCACGCTCGGCAGGACTTGAACCTGCGACCCGCGGATTAGAAATCCGCTGCTCTATCCAACTGAGCTACGAGCGCACCCGTCGGAAATCAGGTATCTGCACGGTAATAAGCACGCGTGGCGCCACTCCGGGATGGCCCGCCTGAAACCGAGCTAGCCGGAGATAGATTCGAACTGGCCACCGTAGGCAACGGCAAGACCATCTTTGGGGATGAAACCATCCTCTGTCTGCCTCGCACGCTGCCTTCCATAAATCAGTTTTTTCGCACAAATCCGCTTCCGCGGCAAGCCGGTTTGGCAATCCCGCCACTGCCGGTCCGGCGAGGTTTACCTGGTGGTTCCAGCCAAACGACCGTCCACCGACCACCGACCCATAGCAGGAAAACCATAATGACGGCAGCCGGCGCCTTGCCGACATTATAATTGGCAATGTCCATAAAAGACCTCAGGCCAATTCTTTAACCACCCGCTCGATCAATCCGATGCCCTCATCCGCCTCGGCGCGGCTCAGGTTCAAGGGCGGCAACAGGCGCGCGACGTGGGTCCCAGCCGGAATGACCAGCAATCCCGCCTCATGCAGTCGCTGCACCAGGAGGATCGCCGGCGATTTGTCTGTATTGGCAAAGGCCGGGATGTCCGGAGCTAATTCGAAGCCGAGCATAAGGCCCATGCCGCGAACGGTCTTGATCACTCGAGGGTAGCGACAGGCAATAGCTTGCAGGGCGGTCTTGAGATCATCGCCCAGCTTGCGCGCATTTTCCACCAGGCCCTGGCTTTGAACCACTTCGAGTACCTTGAGGGCAACCGCGCAAGCCAGCGGCGTGCCTCCGAATGTGGTGGCGTGTGTGCCCGGACCAAGCAGGTCCGCATAGGGCGCCCGCACCCAGAACGCACCCATGGGGAATCCGCCGCCGAGTGATTTGGCCATCGAAACACCGTCTGAAAGGAACAACGCCCCGCCAGGAGTATCTTCCAGAATGCGCTGATAACTGTGGAATCGGCCGGTGCGAAAATGACCGCATTGCACCTCATCCATCAACAGGAGCAGCTTCTTCTCGTCGCACAGTTTCCGCAAACCAAGCAGGTAGTCAGGGTTGACCGGGCTGACGCCGCCTTCGCCTTGAATCCCCTCGATTAAAATGGCAATGGTGGCCGGCGAAATGGCCTGGCGCATCGCCTCCACATCGTTGAACGGGACGTGCCGAAACCCGGCCACCATCGGTTCAAACCCGCGCTTGACCTTGTCCTGGCCCGTCGCCGCAATCCCCGCCAGGGTCCGGCCATGGAATGAATTCCGTGCCGTCAGGATTTCGTAGCGCCCGTCTTCATGGCCGAACTTGCGAGCCAGTTTGAACAGGCCTTCATTGGCCTCGGCGCCGCTATTGCAGAAAAAACACTTGCCGGGCCCAATTAAATCAACCAATGCCTTTGCCAATCGGCCCTGCGGTTCCGTGTAATAGAGGTTCGACACGTGAACAAGCTTCTGCGCCTGCCCGGCCAGCGCATCGGTCAAGGCCGGGTGGGCGTGTCCCAGACAGCAAACGGCTATTCCCGCCCCAAAATCCAGGTAGCGCCGGCCCGCCGTGTCCCACACGCAACTGCCTGAGCCACGGGAGAAAACCAAGTCGAACCGTCCATATGAGGGCACGACATAATCGCGGAAAAGGTTCTTGACATCAGCGGAATCGGTATCCGCCGCACTGGATTGAGACGAGATCATTGCATGCCTATCTGTTTATGACACCACCTCGGTGCCCACGCCGGCATCGGTGAAGATTTCCAACAGCACCGAATGCGGGACGCGCCCATCGACCAACGAGACCTTGTCCACGCCCGCCCGGATGGCGGCCACGGCGCTCTCGACTTTTGGGATCATTCCTTGATCGATGATTCCGTCAGCCTTTAAACCCTCGACCTCGGAGATTTGCAAGTGCGCAATCACGGTGGCCGGATTCTGTGGATCGCGCATCAGGCCGGGCACGTCGCTCATGAAGACCAGGCGCCGCGCCTTCAGGGCAATCGCCGCCTGCCCCGCCGCGCTGTCGGCGTTGCAGTTGTAAACGAGGCCGTCTTCGCCTCGAGCCGTTGGGCTGATGACCGGGGTTATGCTGCGCCGGATGCATTCGCGCAGGACGCCGACCTTCACCGCCGTAACCTCGCCCACGAAACCGGTGTCCACTGTTTCGCCATTGGCCCCTTTCAGCCAACACTTCCGACAGGTAAAAATATCGGTGCCGGAAAAGCCGCGCGCCTTGCCTCCGAGGGCATTGATGGTCTTGACAATCTGCGGGTTTATCTCCCGGGACAGGACCTGTTCGACGACTTCCATGGCGGCCTGGTCGGTTACCCTCAGGCCCTGGATGAATTGGGACTTCAACCCGGCGGCCTTGAGCGCCCGCGTAATCGCCTTGCCGCCGCCATGGACCACGACGGGATTTATGCCCACTGCCTCGAGAAAAACCACATCCCGCGCCACCCCGTCCCGCACGGCCGGATCGGCTGAGTCCATAAAACTGCCGCCGTATTTGACCACAAAAATGTGATGGCGGAACCGCTGAATATACGGCAATGCCTCGAACAATGTGTCGGCTTTGGAAATCAGGTATTGCATAGTGAATGGCAGCCAAGGCTCGTTTGTGTCCGCTGGTGGTGCCGGGCACCCGGGGACCTTCGAGTATCACGCGGCGGGTTCAGGATACCCCGGATCTAGCCCGGATATTTCACACTTCCTTTGAAACGCCAACACCCTGCCGTGTGAGGGCACACGGCCTACAGCCCTCAAAAGCCCGTCCCTGTAGGCCGGGTCCCCTGACCCGGCGTTCAACGTGCGAAATATCCGGGCTAGGCGCCAAGCTTCGCAGCCGTTGTCCCGCACCCTCGAGTTTTGGCGGCCTTGCCGCCCACGGAATTGTCGTCGTCTTTCCCATGCTCAAAAGAAACTTCCTCGCGCATCGGCTGGCAAGCGAATTTCCTAAGAGTGTGTTCTTCCGTGGGGCAGACCTCCGGTCTGCCGGTTAACCGGGCCTCCGGCCCGGCGTCTCGTTATCCCCAACGACGCGGAGCCAGAGGCTCCATTCACTGGCAGACCGGAGGTCCGCCCCACATCTTCACAGTGTCCTTCGATTTTCCCGGCCCGGGACGGAGGCGGATGGACGGGGAAATTCGTGACGAAAGCCTCGACTATCGGGTGCCGGAAATCTCGGGCGGAGCCGACGTGATAGAAATGCGTCTGGGTTGAGAAATGGAACCGCGGCTCGTTCCACTGGCGGTCGATCAGGGAATTCGTTCGAAACTGGTTGCTATGCCAGGTCGAGAGAATGAACCCGCACGGAAGCCGCTTGAGCAGATTCACGAGTTCCGTCTCATCGGATGCCGACCAGGAATTAAAATAATCAACGTGACGCCCCGCATAGGGCGGGTCGGCATAGATAAGATCGCCCGGCTTCGCCAATGCCAATGTATTCCGGAAATCCGCCGGAACAAACGTCCAGTCATTGGCGGAGATGACTTCGAATATGCGCCGGATTTGATTGGTGATTTTGGTTACGTAAGCCGGTCTGAACCGTTCGGATTTATGGCCGTAGGGAACATTGAACCCGCCCTGGCGGTTGAACCGTACCACCCCGTTGAAACACGACCGGTTAAGAAACAAAAAATCCAACGAGGTCGGTCGGGTGTTGAATCGCTCGCGAACCGCATAATAATGCGCAGCCCCCTTGGCTCGCAGTTGTTCGCCTTCCTCGACGAGAAACGCGTTGGCGATGGCGGGAGTCAAGCTGCCGTCCTGGATTTCCTGGTAGAGGCGAATGATGTGTATGTTCGAGTCACCCAGGAGTGCCTTACTCGGACCGACATTGAACGCCGCCACGCAGGAACCGCAAAACGGCTCCACCCATCGGTCGAAATCGCGTCCGTGAGCGATCCTGCTGATTTCGCCGGCCAGCCTGGTCTTGATGCCTTGGCACTTGAGCGGCGGAACCAGCGGCGGCGGATTCATTTCAGCCGCCCATGGCCGACGGATCGCCCACGCTGCCTTTGTTGAAATCGACATAGGCCTCAGTCAAATCAGCGGTGTAAACGACGGCGTTTGATTTGCCGAGGTGCAAATGGATATGGAGGTCGAATTCGGGGCGAGCCACCAGGGTGCAGAGGGTCTTGAACGAGGTTGCGGTTGGCTGGCCGCCTTTAAGGGAATAGAGCACCTTTTTGCCATCCGGCAGGCTGTAACCCATGTCCACCTTTTCCTCGACCACCTTCGCCGCTGAATAACCAAGGGCATCCAGAATCCGGCCCCAATTGGGATCGCCTCCACACCAACTGGTTTTGACAAGGGCGCTGTTGGCCACGGCTCGCGCCGCCGCGTCGGCCTCGGCATAGGACCGCGCGCCGAAAACCTTCACCGTGACGAACCTCGAGACCCCTTCGCCGTCCCGCACCATCATCTTGGCGAGCTCGAGACAGACGAAGTCCAGCGCAGCCTGAAAAACTGCCGAGTCTCGCGACCGGCCAGGGCCGTCCGCACCGGTCAGGTGCGCATTTCCGGCAAGCCCGTTGGCCAAGGCGATAACCGAATCGTTGGTGCTCATATCGCCATCGATGGTGATCCGGTTGAAACTGGAGGCCACCGAGTTGGCCAGAGCCGTTTTCAACCAGGGCGGATCGATCGCGGCATCGGTAGTGATCAGCGCGAGCATCGTGGCGTGAAGAGGAACAACAGGCGGACGCTCGCCGGAAGGGCTCATGCCCGGCTGAATCATGCCCGCCCCCTTGGCCACCCCGGCAATGCAGACCGGTTTGCCACCCAGCTTCAACTCGATCGCCACCTCTTTGGGACGGGTATCGCTGGTCATGATCGCCTCAGCCAGGTGATGGCCATTCTCCGGGCCGTTGCCCAACAAGTCGGCTGCCGCCTGAATACCGCGTTTTACATTGGCCATCGGCATGGGCACGCCGATTCGCCCCGTTGAACAAACCAGCACACTTCGATCAGGCAACCCCAGACGCTGAGCCACCATCCGGGTCATCGCTTGGGCATCCAGCAAGCCCCGCCGGCCCGTGCACGCATTGGCATTGCCGGAATTGAGCACCACCGCTTGAGCCATTGGTTGCTGGGCACGAGGCAAACTGACACGCACGGGCGCCGCGCAAATCTGGTTGGTGGTGAAAAGACCGGCCACGGCAGCCGGCACGCGGGAAAAGAGGATCGCCAGGTCGCGTTTTTGGCCTTTCTCGGAGCCTTTACCCGTGCCGAGTCGTTTGATATCGCAAAACACTCCCGCCGCATGAAAACCTTGCGGGGCGGTTATGGAACCGGGGATCACCCGAAAAGGCGGTCTCATTTGTTCTAAGCTGCAACCGTTTGGCTGGGTGATGTCCGATAGGCCTCGATGGTGTCCACGCGATACCGCTTCGTCGCGCCGTCCATCTCAAACTGCACTTCCTCGCCCGCCTTGCGATTCAACAGGGCTTGGGCCATTGGGCTGAGGTAACTGATAATGCCCTTTTCCACGTCAAAATCCCACGCCCCGAGGATGGCAAAGGACTCCTGGTGCATGGTCTGAAGATCGGTCACTTTGACCCGCGTGCCGACACTGACCGCCTCGGTTCGAACATTGAGGAAATCCGTTCCGCGCGCCCGCTCCAGCAGGTTCTCCAATTCAGCCTTGCGGCGCATGAGGAGTTTTTGCATCTCCTTTGCCGCCTTGTATTCATGGTTTTCGCTTAGGTCGCCATAGCTGCGCGCCTGGGCAATTTCGCGCGAGTTGGCGGGGATTTTCCGGTGCACCAGCTCGTTATACTCGGTCTTGCGCCGTTCGAGGCTTTCCCAGGAGACAATCAGGTTGGATTCCTGTCGGGCGTGTTGTTCTCCGGAGATCAACGGTTGGATGGCGGGGAAATGCTTGACAATCCGCGCAAACAAAGAGCGTTTGTCCATATCATCAAAGCTGGGCGAGAGCTGCAAGGTGCGCGTCAAGTCCTTGATGACTTCCATATCGGCTGACTCGATTAGCTCGACCAGGAGATCCTGGTCATCCAGGATGTAATCCCGCAATCGGTTGGACTTTTTCTCGTTGAATTGGTCGCGCTCGATGGCGGTCAACATGGCGCGAAACACCTCGGGACCAAGGATATCCGCAAAGGCGTCGGTTCGTTCCTTGGCGAGCCAGAGCAACAAATTGCTGCCGGCATGGTGCTGGCTGATGAGGCGGGCCAGCAGTTCCTTGAGCTGATCGAGATGTCCTCCCTGAATCAACAACTGGGCGGCTTCACCGCAAAGCTTGGTCGAAAGGGTATTGAGTGCGTCCAGCACAACCTCAGCCCAGTGTTCGGGATTGGCCTGCTGAAACGATTGGAGGGCCTGCTTGAATTTGGCTGAGGGCATTGGTTCGATCATTTGGCCAAGCGGCAGATTCTGCCCCCACACTTGCCCGGCGGAAACAGCGCCCTCCTGGGGCTCGATACCCGCCGTCTGACGGACTTCGTCGCGAACAAAAATGGCCTCGAGGGCCAAGGCAGGCTGGGTGCGTTGATGGCTGGCAATCTCGGTATTCAACGTGGCGAGTACTTCCTTCACCACCGCCTGTGGATTGTCCAAATCATGGATGGACTTGATTAATTCATGGGCCTGAATCAGCCGCGCCTTGAGTCCCTTGGCGGCCCTGAAATCGGCCAACAACCGCTCCTGGATCGTTGTTTCTTTGGCTTGATAAACCACCGCGTCGTTCTTCTTCAACGGCACATAAAAATGACCGTCCTTCTTCATCTCGCGCTTGGCCGCGTCCCACCATTTTCGCCAATCCTCGGTGATAACGTCCGGCACGAGGGCTTGCTGTATTTGTTCCACCGTCGCCTTGCCGCCGAAGCTTTCCAGCACCAGTCGGATCAATTCCAAATGGTGGATTGCGGCCATTTCCCGAAGCGAAGCCAAGTCGGCTGCCTTTCGCGCCAGGATATGGTCCGGCGATATGGGCTTCAGTGACTCCGCCGCAAACGCCAAATCCATCGAGTGCCCCGGTTTCGTCGGAAAATCGATGGTAAACCGGCTGAACACCGTGTCGACATTCGTAATTCGTCCAAAGCCCCAACTCCGATGCATGCAGTAGCCGCATTGAGCCAGTTTCACCAGCGGTTCAACGTGGTGACGGCTGATCTTGCCCGCGGCAACCAGTTTTTCGAGCTCATCTTTCATAGTCTTAAAAACATCGCCTGTTAGAAAGGCCCTGTTATTATTATCGTATGGGTTCGCTAAAACCAAGAGAAATTGCCGCGCGAATTTTGATCTCACATTCGCCCCGGGCAGATTTCGTGGAAAATCGACTTGAAAAGCTGCTTGCCAAAACGCCAGTTTCAGACCAAGACCGGCGCTTGATCCAGGAGCTCGTTTATGGCGTCGTTCGCTGGCAGTCAACCCTCGATTGGCTCATCGATCGCCAACTCTCCCGGCGCCCTCCCGCACCCGAGGTCCGCGTCCTCCTGCGCCTGGGACTCTATCAATTGTTCTGGCTCGATCACATCCCCGACCATGCCGCCGTGAACGAAACAGTCGAGCTGGCAAAACAACGCCGCCTGAGTTACCAGGCGCGATTCCTCAATGCCGTGTTGCGCGGCTATGGGCGCGAAGCGGCGGCAGCCGAGCGCCTTCTCGAGGACCTTAAAACCCGCCAGCCCAGCCTCGGGTATTCTCATCCCGACTGGTTATGTGAGCGATGGGAGCAAGCCTTCGGACGAGAGAATCTAATCGCCCTGCTTCGCTGGAATAATACCCCGCCACCCACGTTCGCCAGGCTCAACGCTTTGCGCTCCAACTCCGCTTCCCTGGCCGCCCTCTGGCAAGCCGAGGGAGTGTCCTTCACCGCCCGGACATGGGACTGGACCGGGGACGGCTTGGTTTTCCAATTGGGATCGCACCCATACCTGGGCGCATTACCCAGTTTTCGCCAAGGCTGCTTTTACGTCCAGGACCCCAGCACCTTGCTCGCCGTGCGCGAACTTGACCCGCGTCCGGGCGAAACGGTGTTGGACTTCTGCGCCGCGCCCGGCGGCAAGACGACTTTCATGGCTCAGCTCATGCAAAACCGCGGACAAATCGTTGCCCTGGATAACCGCGTCATCCGGCTCGAATTGCTCAAGGAAAACTGTACTCGCCTGGGGATCACCTGCGTTAATCCAATCCTTGCCCCTCCCCAACTGCCCGAACCCCTCGGTTCGAGGCTCTTCGACAAAGTCCTGGTTGACGCGCCGTGCTCGAATACCGGCGTCATGCGGCGGCGGGTGGACTTGCGGTGGCGCCTCCAGCCGTCTGAATTATCCCGATTGCAAAATCTCCAATCCACCCTCCTCCGCCAGGGCGCTCTGCATCTAAAACCAGGGGGCACCCTGGTCTACAGCACCTGCAGCCTCGAGCCCGAAGAAAACCGGCGGGTCGTGGATGCTTTCCTGGCCAAATCCCCTGATTACCAACTGGAAATGGAACGACAGTTGCTCCCCTTTGCCGACGGCGTAGACGGCGCCTACACAGCCCGGATACGACGTGGCCAGGAGCGTGAAGCGTAGAGCGTGAAGCACCGGTTCGTCCGTGTCAGTCCGTGTTCGCCCGTGTTCTTCCCCCACCGATTTGCATTGCGACTACCCCTAAAAACCCTATCTTGTCCACATGCTGCAACCGGCGGATTTATTCAACCTGGCAGAGACCGAACACGCCGAGATTTTCGAAGGCTGCGAGTTCGGCTGGGAGGCGCTCAAGAGAATCAAGGGCTATCTCGAGCACCACCTGCAACCAGGGACGCATCACCGCTGCTTGGGGCGCTGTTTCATTGACGGACCGGTTTGCATCGGTGAGGGCACCGTTATCGAGGACGGGGCAATGATTAAAGGCCCGGTTATTATCGGACGCGATTGCCAGATTCGGCATAATGCATACATCCGTAGTGATGTTATCATTGGCGACCGTTGCGTCATCGGCAATTCCTGCGAGCTGAAGCATTCGTTGTTGTTCAACGATTGCCAGGTGCC
This sequence comes from Candidatus Omnitrophota bacterium, assembly GCA_023473405.1. Lineage (GTDB taxonomy): Bacteria > Verrucomicrobiota > Verrucomicrobiia > Limisphaerales > UBA1319 > JAMCZD01. The sequence goes on along the minus strand of JAMCZD010000211.1, from coordinate 2,260 downwards.
GCACTTCAACTACGTCGGTGATTCAATCCTCGGCCATCATGCACACCTGGGCGCCGGGGTTAAAATCTCCAATGTGAAATTGGTCCCCGGCACAGTCACAGTCGAATGGGAGGGCAAGCTGTTCGATACCGGCCTTCGCAAGTTCGGCGCCTTGCTCGGCGACAACACCGACATCGGCTGCAACGCCGTGCTGAACCCCGGCAGCATCATCGGGCGCAACTCCGTCATTTACGCAAACACGGCCTGGCGCGGTGTTTTGCCAGCCAACCAACTCGCAAAAAACAAAGCGCCAATCGAGGTCATACCCCGACGGGAAACACTCCTCAGGAAGGCGTGACTGCAGTAGATGCATCTCGGCCCATCTATAAAGGGAGGCACTTGAATTCTTACCTGCCATGGACCAAGCTATAACTGGCCCGTTCCACCTCACGGAATGGGCTGGAGATACCGAAGACTCACAGGACCATAGCTTCGGTGGGGACGGTTGGTAATAACGTAATAGGTCTGGCTTCCATTTTCGGCGTAAGCGGCATAATCAAGCACCGCCGCACCGCTGCTGCTCAAATAGCACGCCGCATAATCGTACCACTCGTCGCCATTTTGCGTCTCCTGGCTTACCAAATAATAGGTTGTGTTGGCCGTCAGAACCAAGGGCGTAGCCAGGTTCGCGTAGGCATACCTGCCCACCGGTTGGCCGGAGGTGCTCACCGACACCGACCCACCAGTCACGTCCGTTCCATTTGCGTTCACCAACTTCACCGTATGACTTCCCCCTTGGCTCGCCACCCACCGTCCCAATTCCGTCACCGTCATCGGTTGATCGGCAACCGTGAATTGAAATCCAACCCAACCGCTGAAATTATTTCTTAATCCGTTATCAAAAGCTTCACCCGTGACGAGCGGAGTACCAACCCGATACCGGAAACTCACCGGGCCGTAGCTGTGGTTGGCATAATTGGTGTAAATGTAGTAAGTCTGTTCCCCGTTGTTGGCCCACGCCGGCCAAATCGTTGTAACCGCGTAGCAGTTCGTCACATAACACGCCGAGTCGTCGTACCACTGGTCCCCATACTGTGCCTCCTGGCTTACCAAATAGTAGGTCGTGTTGGCCGCCAATATGACCGGGGTAGAAAGGCTCGCGTAAGCAAATTGCCCCGTGGGCTGGGAAGCCGTGTTCACCGATACCGATCCGCCTGTCACATCAGTTCCGTTCCCATTTACCAACTTGACGGTATGGCTCCCGCCTTGGCTCACCACCCACCGTCCAAGGTCGGTCACCACGAGTGGCTTGCTGGATACCGTAAATTGGAGCCCCACCCACCCGCTGAAATCGCTTCGATACCAGGTGCTCAGCGTTTGGCCTGTTACTAACGGTGGCATGTCAAAGGCTTGGTGATAAATGTCGTCCAGTTCACCGTATTCAATATAGGCGCCCCATCCCATGCCCCGTTTGGCAAAGGCCTGCCAAATCTCTGTGGCGTCGGCGCCCGATGTAGCGTCATACTCGGCTTCCAGTAGCTTTTCGCGGGCATCAATAAAGCCATCAGGCGGGCCCTTATGCATCGAGTCTGTCACTAATTGAAGAATCTTTTGGTTCCCGTCTGAATAGCCATACTTCTCAATCAGGTTGGCCCGAGCCTCCCATAGCGTGACGGTCCATAATGGTTGGCCTACGTAAAGGGAATTTAGCGGGTCCGGGTATTCAGGATTCCGAGGTATCCCGGGATGGCCATCCCATTGGACGAAATTTATGTCTTCAAACGTCAGCGGATTCTTACTCATATCGAGGGAATGCGGGTACAGGGTGATCCCGAAATAGTAATTATTAGTCAGCCGATCATTTGGTGACCTGGCCCAATTGTGAGTGGTATATGCACACATAGGATAAACCTCGCCCGGGCTTTCATCAGCCTGGCTTAGCAATGCCATGGGATAAAAGTTGGCCCAACCCTCGTTTATGGTCATATTCACTGAACCCGCCAACCGTGCAACAAGCGCATGCGTGTATTCGTGAAGAATGGTTTCCGCTTCCATGGCAGCGTCACGATCTGGGTCAGGACCATCCCAAATGCCAAGCCGCAGGCGGGTGTAGCCTTTAAGAACCTCTGATGTCGGAGGCCCGTCTTGTGGCTCAACTAGCATATCTGACCCATTCCGGGAAGTCTTATTGGCCTCCCATTGAACGTCCACGCAAATAGGATCGCCATCGACACTGTCTTCGTCGCCACGACCATAATTATCCATTTGAAAATTGTGCGCG